>NZ_BAABFC010000016.1:0-70707 GCF_039540575.1 Pseudaeromonas paramecii | reverse complement strand
GCTTAGCTCAGCCGGGAGAGCACCTCCCTTACAAGGAGGGGGTCACTGGTTCGATCCCAGTAGCGTCCACCAGATTTGGGCTGTTAGCTCAGTTGGTAGAGCAGTTGACTCTTAATCAATTGGTCGAAGGTTCGAGCCCTTCACAGCCCACCACCTACCCGGACGCTTAGCTCAGCCGGGAGAGCACCTCCCTTACAAGGAGGGGGTCACTGGTTCGATCCCAGTAGCGTCCACCACTTTCCTCGGGTCGTTAGCTCAGTCGGTAGAGCAGTTGACTTTTAATCAATTGGTCGCAGGTTCGAATCCTGCACGACCCACCAGAATTAAGCCCGCTGCTGCGGGCTTTTCTTTTTACCTGATTAGGTGCGAAGTTTGCCTAGATGTTGCTCAAGGGAGCCGACCTGTTGTTGTAGACGCGCGCTGCCTTGATCTGCTCGCGTCGCCAGCCCAGTCAATGCAACGGCTGCATCGCCTATCTGGGTCAGGTTTCTGTTGATCTCCTCGCTCACCGAACTTTGCTCCTCTGCGGCGGTGGCCACCTGAGTGATGTGGTCGTTCATGGACTGTATCTGCTCGACAACCTCCAACAGGCTGTCATAGGCGGTGTTAGCCAATTGGACCGTTTCATCCGCACGAGTTACACCATTGTTGATGATCTGACTCGTGTTACCGACTTCAGCTTGCAGAGTCGATATTAACTGGCCAATTTCATCGGTGGAGCTGCGGGTCTTACTGGCCAGGGCTCTGACTTCATCAGCTACGACGGCAAATCCCCGGCCCATTTCTCCTGCGCGCGCCGCTTCAATCGCCGCATTGAGTGCGAGCAGGTTGGTTTGATCCGAGATGGCGCGGATCACATCCAGTATCCTGCTGATGTTGTCGCTGCTGGTACTGACTTTGCTGATCGCCTGATTGGCTGTCGTCATATCGGTTGCCAGCCAGCCAATGGCTTGTTTAGTCTGCTCCAGCACATTCTGGGCCAGATGAGTTCGTGTCGTGGCCTGCTCTGCCTCACTGGCCGATAACGCCGCATAGCGCGCTACATCCATGGCAGTGGTGCTCATTTGCTGCATGGCAGTGACCACACTGTCGATTTCTCGATATTGCACCGCAACACTCTTGTTGATTTGGTTTGCTATATCGCCAATCTGCTCCGCTTCGCCGGATACTTGATGTTCAACTGACTTCAGTTCATCCACCATCTCTCTGAGTTTGTTGATGAAACGGTTGATGCTGCGTGAGAGGTCAATTAATTCGGCATGGGTGTGCACCACCACTCGCTGAGTTAGATCTCCTTCGGCGTTACTGAGCGCTGCCACATGGGAGGTGATTTGGCGTAATGGTTTTGCGATGGTGCTCAGCAGCATGATCAGCATCATCAGTGCCAGCAGGGTAATGAGCCCGCCCAAGGCAATCTGTTTGATGCCGACTCCCTTTACCAACTCATCCAGTTCCATGGCTATGTTATCGGCAGGCTGCAATGCCACCGATTTGGGGACTGAGATGAGCAGTGTCCAGGTCTGCTCGGCAACTGGGATTTGGATTGGATAACGAACCATGAGCTGAGCTGCGGTTTGTAATGCCCCACCAGTGTTTTCCAACAGACTGTGCCAGCGGGTTCGCTCGTCCTCAGGCAGTTGACTTAACGGACGACCGAGTAAGTCGGCATGGCGATTACTGCCGACGATCAGCTGCTTGCTGCTTAGCAGCAGAACGTCCGCTTGCCCTGCGTATAATGCCTTGGCTAGGCTGAGTGTCTGCTGTTGAAACAAGGGTAGGTTGAGATCCACCCCTGTGATACCGACAAACTGACCATTATGCTTTAGCGGTACCGTCAGGCTGGTCATGAGTTGTTGCTGACCCGGACTGATTTCGAACACATAGGGTTCCATTAGGCAGGGTTTACCTTGCTCTTTGCCGCACAGATACCATTCGCCATTGCGGATCCCAAACTCATTGAGACTGGTATCGTATTTGGCGTTGCTAGCTGCTTCGTCGACCGCTTGTTGGGTTATGTTGCCCTGATCATCCCGGGTGAAGTACAGCTCCAGTGTCCCCTTGCCTTGGACTGAGTGGCTGGTGCCTTGCTGCCAGTCACTGTCTTTATCGGTATAGCCACCGGGTTCGAACTGAGCGTAGATGGAGCTGATGTTCGGTTCGTTATCGATTATGCCTCGCAGCAGTTGCTCTACTTGGGACCGTGCTGGCGCTTGCTCTGGCCGATTTATTCCTTCGTTCAGCATGCCTGCCACCGTCAAGGGGATGCGGTAAGCCTGATTCATAAAGGTGGCTATCTGCTCCCCATACTGGCCCGCCTGACCGGCGAGCCGTTGGCTGATTTCCGTCGTTAAGGACACTTTTGTCTTGTGGACGATGGCTTGATTGGCATTCTGTAGGCCAAACCACAGGAACAGGGTGGTCACCAGGCTGCTTAATAACAAGATGATAGTGACAAACAGCAACAGCTTGTTTTTTAGAGATAACTCCTTCATGGCACATCCTTGAACTGGGCGTCTGTAGTTAAATCCTAGCCAATGGGGTGGCGGTCTGCTCTCTTGTCCTGGCTGAATCCTTGGGCTTGATGCCCTCAAGAGGTATAATTTGTCGACCTTGTACGTGCAGAGTTAGAAAAACGGATGAGCCAAATTACTGTTGCCGAGCTGGTGTACCCTTTTCCACCCAAACCGGCCCCTTTGACGGGGCAGCAGCAGGCTGATTATCGCGCTAAAATCAAGGCCTTACTCAAGGCCCGCGATGCGGTACTGATTGCCCATTACTATACGGATCCAGAAATTCAAGCTCTGGCCGAGGAGACCGGTGGTTTTGTGGGTGATTCTCTGGAGATGGCTAAGTTTGGCAAGCAGCACTCTGCCCAGACACTTATCGTGGCTGGGGTGCGCTTCATGGGGGAAACGGCCAAGATCCTCAGCCCTGAGAAACGGGTGCTGATGCCGACCCTAAAGGCGGAGTGCTCTTTGGATCTGGGGTGCCCAGCCGAGGAGTTCTCGGCTTTCTGCGATGCTCATCCTGAGCATACTGTGGTGGTCTATGCCAATACATCGGTGGCGGTGAAGGCACGAGCTGACTGGATAGTCACATCCAGCATCGCGGTGGAACTAATAGAATATCTTGATGGTTTGGGCAAACCCATCATCTGGGCACCTGATCGACATCTTGGTGCCTATATTGCCAATAAGACCGGGGCTGACATGCTGCGCTGGCAAGCGGCCTGTATCGTCCATGATGAGTTCAAGGCCAACGCACTCAAACAGCTCAAGGCTCAATATCCAGATGCGGCCGTGTTGGTGCATCCTGAGTCGCCTGCCGCTGTTATCGAGATGGCGGATGCGGTGGGTTCTACCAGTCAGTTGATCAAGGCGGCTCAATCTCTCACTCACAAACGTCTGATCGTGGCTACCGACCGGGGCATTTTCTACAAGATGCAGCAGGCCTGTCCCGACAAAGAGATGATAGAGGCACCGACGGGCGGCGACGGCGCGACCTGTCGGAGTTGCGCCCATTGTCCCTGGATGGCTATGAACGGTTTGGTTGCCATCGCCTCTGCCTTGGAGGAAGGGGAGGGGCATGAAATCCTAGTCGAAGAGGCTATGCGTCAGAAGGCACTTGTTCCGCTTAACCGCATGCTGGCGTTCGCTGCTAATTTGCAACAAACAGTCCAAAGTAATATTTAACGACCATCTCTGTTTAAAGCCATGTCAGTCAGGCGTTTTGACTGGCATGGCTGATTGCCCTTGCAGTTAGATCCCTCGTCGCCTGGTTGCCGATCCACTAGGCGCTTTGTCTTGTTAGCGGCTTAGTCTAACCAATTCGGCTACTAAGCACTGTGCTAGGTGATCGAGATAGAGGTTGTTCATATCCGTCAGATCATGAGGCATGACATGCCAATTACTCTAGGCGGTACTGCTTGGAGAGTTCCGTTGCCAGCTGCTTGAAGATGTTGAATACGATGGTTGTGCGTGGTGTCGGTAGTCCATTTTCATCCAAGAAGAACTCCCCCTTAAAGACTAACACTCCCGCCTTTTCTTCTACCTCATTGGCTACCATGCCCGACTGGTAGTTTTCGTGAGACTGGATCAACTGATTGGCCTTTGCTAGCAGGCTGGCTTTATCGATGGATTGCCGATTGTTCATCTAAGTACTCCACTGTGTATCCGTTGGGGGGGGTGATTAAGGCTATGGCGCTATTGTGACCTAGCAAACGAGCGACAATAAAAAACCGCCCGAAGGCGGTTTTGTCAATCATTTTTACTGTATCGCTTAGGGCTGTACGGTCACTTGCTTGGTGCCGGTCACTTCGATGTTGACCCGACGATCCGGAGCCAGACACACGATCAGATCCTTGCGCTTCTTGATGCTGTCACAGCTGCTACCGGTGACGGAGTCTGCTTCGCCACGACCGACGGCAGAAACCTTGTCAGCCGGGATACCCTTCTGGACGAAGTAGTCGGCAACGGTCTGAGCACGCTTTTCAGACAGAGTTTGGTTGTACTGCTCGGAACCGATACGGTCGGTGTAACCGTACACGACAATGGTACCGTCAGTGGGTTGTTCAGCCTTGATGTTGGTGTACAGCTGATCCAGTGCGGTCATACCCTCGCTCTTCAAGGATGCCTTGTTGAAGTCAAACATGACGTCTGAAGACAGGGTGAAGGTCTTGGTCTCGATTACCGGCTCAGGAGCGGGTTCCGGGGCGGGTTCCGGGGCCGGTGCCACGTAGGTGGTGCGGGTCGGATAGTAGACAGCTTCCAGGCTCACGTTGTGAACATTGGTATTGCCGGTAGAGCTGTCGCCCAGGTCATGATAAACACGATAACGCAGTTGCAGATCCAAGGGGTCTGATACGCGATATGCCGCACCCAGACCAAATACGCCATCGGTGCCGTTATCGCTGGTGCCGAAGCTGTCGTTCTTCACATCGGAGAACATGACACCCAGTTCACCCAAAATGGCAAACTTGTCGGTCAGCGGATAACGCGGGATCACGGACAGGTTTACGCCGTTTGCACGGTAAGTGTCACCATTGACTTCGGCGTCACCCAGCCAGTTGTAACCGGCTTCCAGGCCCCAGTACTGATTGAAGGTGTAACCACCAAACAGACGATAGGAGGTAGCGTTGTCGTCGGTCGGCAGACCCAGACCATCGATGTCCGCATAGTTGCTCCAACCTACACCGCCACCCACGAAGGCGCCCTCGGCGTCATCTGCTTGAACGTTTGAAGCGAAGGTCAAGGCGGCGATGAAGCTTGCCACCAGAGTAGATGCCACTGTCTTTTGCATTGTTATCTCCTCGACTTAGGAATACCGGCATTGCCGGATTTGTGATGCGACCCACATTATCTGTCAGTGCTAAGCCACAAATAAAGGGGGGAGCAAAAATAAAGTACTCATCTGGACAAACAGGCTGGTTGCCGTATGAGCCTTAGCCTATGTCAGTCTAGACTACTTATATGACAAGGATCGACTTTTTTGTGGTGGTACTGCACCGGGTTAAGCGTGAGTTAAGTATGTGTCTAAATGCTCGATGCTGGGTTCGTAAGTGCTCCTAAAGGTTCAAGGCTTCAGCGTCAAAAAGGGGGCTGGGATGTTGGCTGGTCTGATCTGATAGTTTTTTCCATGGAAGAATGAAACCTGCCGACCTATGTTGAGTCTCAAGAGATATAGAGATCATATCGAGTCTGATCTAACTGGTTTGACCCTCTGAGGTTCCAGATGGCAAGGTGGGGCGAAATGGATCACAATATCAGAGGATGATTAATTAGTTTACCTGACAAGTTTGACGGTTTAAGATGCGCCCCGCTTGGGTGCTGGTTGAAGCACTACATCATAAAAAACAGAAAAACGAAAAAACGGAGCCGGATAAAACTGATACATGGCAATCACTACTAACCCTATGCGGTAGTACCGCTGGATGTGTGAGGAATCGTATGAATCCGAGTAATGTCTCCGTTGGACAAAAAATCCGTCAAATTCGTGAAACTATCGGCCTGAGCCGGCCCAAGTTTGCCGAGCTGTTGGGCGTACCGCCCACTACGCTGAAAAATTACGAATTAGGCTATCGCGAAGTAGGGGGCGCCTTTTTGGTGTCTCTGGCTCATCAAGAGCAACTTCACTCCTTCACCCTGTGGTTGTTGGCGGACAAGGTGGCCCCCGAAATTGGCCAGATCAGTCCGGAACAATACAGCAAGTAAATCGAGAAGCGTCACTCAAGGTGGCGCTTCTTTTTTGCTCCTTTGCTAGGTGTTGCCTCTGTCCGCTTGCTGATTTCAAGCAATGCTATTGATCTGCCATGCCAGCCATCTCTTGCTGCCATCGACATCACCTCCATGTGTTCACCGTGTTAGCATGCAAACCATCTATCTGTTGTTTTCAGGTTTTTCATGCGGATACTCCATACCTCTGATTGGCATCTTGGCCAGTCGTTTTACGGCAAGAGCCGAGCCTCCGAACACCAGGCCTTTCTTGACTGGCTGTTGGCACAGATACGGCAGTTTGATGTGGATGTCTTGCTGGTGGTGGGTGATATCTTTGATACGGGGACACCGCCCAGTTACGCCCGTACCCTCTATAACCGCTTCGTCGTCGATGTGCAGGCAACCGGCTGTCGACTGGTGATCCTGGGGGGTAATCACGACTCTGTGGCCACGCTGAATGAGTCGCGCGAGCTGTTGGCCTGCCTGAATACCCAGGTGGTGGCCGGCCCGGCTGCCGCGCCGGATCGGGTGTTGTTGCTCAAGGATCGCCAAGGTGAACCGGGCGCGCTCTTGTGTGCCGTGCCCTATCTTCGCGCCCGGGATCTGCTGTTATCCGCAGCAGGCGAGTCAGCCCTCGACAAGCAGCAGGCCCTGCAGCAGGCCTTGGCCGATACCTATCATTCGCTCCATCAGCTGGCACAGGTGCAGCAGGCTGCTCATCTAGAACGTACTGGCCGCAAGTTGCCCATTCTGGCTACCGGGCATCTGACCTTGGTGGGGGCGAGTCGCAGCGAGTCGGTGCGGGATCTTTATATTGGCACCCTGGATGCGTTGCCCCTGTCGGTATTACCTGAGTTTGACTATCTGGCGTTGGGGCATATCCACCGACCCCAGCACGTCGGTGGACTTGCCACGGTACGCTATTGCGGCGCCCCCCTGGCCATGAGTTTTGACGAGCTGGAGCAGTCCAAACAGGTGCTGCTACTGAACTGGGATGATGCCCAGCCCCCCGAGATAACCCCCTTGCTGGTACCCTGTTGGCAGCCCATGGCGCGTCTGAGCGGCAGCGTCGAATCGCTCTGCAACCAGATGACGGACTTGTCCGTGCCCGCTGGCCAGCCGTTGTGGCTGGATCTGGAGGTGACGCATCAGGGGTATCTGGGGGATCTGCAGGCACGTATCGAGCAGGTGAGTGCGGCGCTGCCGGTGGAGGTGTTGCTGCTTAGGCGCGTCCGCGAGCAGAGTTCGGTCTGGCAGGGGGAACCGACCGAAACCTTGAGTGAGCTGACGCCGCACGAGGTCTTTGCGCGCCGCTTGGCGCAAGAGGAGAGTCTGACGGGCGAAGCCCAGGATGCACGGCGGCAACGCCTGATAGACCACTTCAACCTGGTGCTGACGGAGCTTGAGGATCCGGCGCAGGAGGCGAGCGCATGAAGATACTGAGCCTGCGGCTGAAGAATCTCAACGCCCTGCGGGGGGAGTGGAAGATCGACTTTCGGTTGGCGCCGTTTGCCGGCGGCGGCTTGTTTGCCATCACGGGGCCAACCGGGGCGGGTAAGAGCACCCTGCTGGATGCCATCTGTCTGGCCTTGTATCACCAGACCCCGCGGCTGCAGGTGAGCCCCACTCAGAACGAATTGATGACCCGCCATTGCGCCGAGTGTCTGGCCGAGGTGGAGTTTGAGGTCAAGGGCGTGGGGTATCGGGCCTTCTGGAGTCAGCGGCGTGCCCGCTTGCAGCCGGATGGCAATCTGCAGCCCCCCCAGGTGGAGCTGGCGCGGCTGGCCGATGGCCAGATACTGGCGGACAAGGTGCGGGACAAGCTGGAGGCGGTGGCCAGCCTCACTGGCCTCGATTTTGCTCGCTTCACCAAATCCATGCTGCTCTCCCAGGGGGAATTTGCGGCCTTCTTGCATGCTCCGGCCAATGAGCGGGCCGAGCTGTTGGAGGAGCTGACCGGTACCGAAATCTATGGCCGCATCTCCTGTGCCGTGTTTGATAAAAGTAAACAGATGAAGGAGGCCTGCGACACCCTGCAGGCTCGCCTGGAGGGAGTATCGCTGTTGCCGGAAGCGGCGCGGCTGGCTCTGCAGGCCGACCTGACCGCCCATCAGCAGCAACTGGTTCAGCTACAGAATGCGCTGGGGGCGGTACGGCAAGCCAGCCAATGGTGGCAGGATTGGCGGCGTGCCGAGCAGCAACGGCAGCAGGCTGAGCAGGTCCTGGCGACCCTGGCGCAACAAGAAGCCGAGGCGGCACCGCAACTGGCTCGGCTGGCCCAGGATGAGCCGGCGCAGAAGTTGATGCTGGACTACGGTCGCTGGCAGGAACAGCAGGTGAGGGTGCGGCAACAGTCGGCATCGCGGGAGGCATTGGCCCTGCGGCAGCAGGAACTGGCGCAGGCGTCAGCGGAACAGGCGCAGACGGTTGAACAGGCGCAGGCGCGGCTGCATCAGGCCCAGGCGGCGTTTCAAGTCCGCCAGACGTTGATAGAGCAGGAGTTGCTGCCGTTGGAGCTGGCGAGTCAGGGACTGACGGAGCAGCAGGCGGTTCTCGTCAAGGACGCACAGCAAAGCGAGACTGCCTGGCGCGAGCAGGCTCAAATCGTGGCGGCACTTGAACAGCAGCAAGCGCAGAGCCAGCAGGCCATCCGAGAGCTGGAGGCAGAGTTGACGCCCTTGCTGCCTCTGGCGCCCTTGTCGGATCGCTTGCCGTTGTGGCAGTGGCAACTCGAGCAGCAGCAGCAGATGGCGGCGGACCTGCTGGAACTGACGGCACGGCGAGCCGCCCAGGCTGCCCGGCTGCAGCAGCTGGAGGCACAACGCGCGCCGCTGCATCAGGCGTTGTCGTTGGCGCAGGCCGCGACGGCCGACGCCCTGGCGGCATTGCGCCAGCTACAGGGGCAGGGCGAGCATCCCGAGGTCGGCGAGTCGCTGCTGTTGGCACAACAGGCGGCGCAGCAACGACAGGCCTGCTTGCTGCAGCTGCCACCACTCCTGGCTCGTTATCGGCAGCTGCAAGATCAGGCCCGTCAAGGGGCGGCACAGCAGGCCGAACGGCAGGCGCGTCTGACGGCCTTGGCACAGGAGCGGGATGCTCTGCGTGAGCAGTATCGCCAGCAGCAGCAACACTGCCATGTCCTGTCGCAGCGGCAGCAGGAAATCCAGGCCGCCGTACAGCTGGCGGCCCTGCGCCAATCCTTGATCCCCGGCTGTCCCTGTCCGGTGTGCGGCGCCACCGAGCATCCGTTGCCCCAGGTGGCGAACAGCCAATCCCATGCCGAGCTGGAGGCCGAGTTGGCCTTGGCGCAGCAGCAACTGGAGGCGCTCAAGGACCGCGGTAATGCCCTGAGCACCGAGCTCAAGTGGCTGGCCGAGCAGCAGGAGCAGGAGGCCGCCCGCACGCCGGCTTGGCAAGGCGAACTGGCTACCCTGGCGCAACAGTGGCAGCGGCTGCAGCCGGAGGATCTGAACCTGGGGTTGGAGGAGAGTGCCGGCCTGGAGGCGGCCTTGACCCAGGCCACCGCCGCGTTGCAACACAGCGAGCAGGCGTTGCGCCAGTGGCAGCAGTGGCAACAGGCGTTATTACAGGCGGAGCGGCGCTTAGGCGGCGTTCGCCAGCAGGAGCAACAGCTCCAGCAGCAGTGGGATCAGTTGTCGGCGCAACAGGCGCAGCTCACCCAGCAGCAGGAGGCCCTGCAGGGGCAGGAAAGAGCGCAGCAACAGTCGCTGGATGAGGCCCGTACGCAATTGGCCCAGGGGTTGGCCAAGGTCGGGCTGAGTATGCCAGCGCAAGAGCCACTGCGCTGGCTGGCCGATCTGCAGCTTGGGGTGGCACGGCTGCAGGCACTCCAGGCGCAACTGCAGGCGGCGCGGTCACAGCAGGCGACGCAGGCGGCCGAGCTGTCACTCCAACAGGCACGCGTACCCCAGTTGCAGGCCGAGCAGGCCCGCCAGGCGCAACGGCTGAGCGCGCTGACCGAACAGCTGCAGGGATTGCTGGCTCGCCGGCAGGCACTGGTGGGGGCGGCCAGCATAGCCCAGCTCAAGGCGGAGTCCCAGGCTCAGCTGCAGCAGGCCGAGGCCGATGTACAGGCGGCGCGGGACGCCTTGACGGCGGTTCAGACCGAGAAGGATCGACTGCAGGGGCAGTGGCTGGCGGCTTGCCAGGCCAGTGAGCAGGCTGAGCAACTGCTGGCGCAACGCAGGCAGCAGTGGCAGGCGGCTCTGGACGCCTCCATGTTTGCCGACGAGGCGGCCTTTCTGGCGGCCTGTTTGCCCGACGAGGTGCGTCAGCAGCTCCAACAGCTCAGACGGCATCTGGACACGCAGCGCCTGGCGGCCCAGGGACGGCTGGAACAGTGCCAGACGGGGCTGGATGCCCTGTCCGCCGCCCGGCCGACAGACAGGCAAGACCTGGCGGCGCTGGCCGAGCAGCTGACGGCGCTGGAGGCACAACAGGGCGAGGTGCAGCAACGCCTGGGGCAATGCCAGGAGCGGCTGGCGGCGGACACTGAACGCCGGCAGGCCCATGGTCGCTTGCTGGACGAGTTGGCTCAGGCGCGGGAGCATTACGACGAGTGGGCCCAGCTCAACCACCTGATCGGTTCCAAGGAGGGGGACAAGTTCCGGCGCTTCGCCCAAGGGCTGACCCTGGAGCATCTCATCATCCTGGCCAACGGTCAGCTCAGCCGGCTGCATGGCCGTTATCGCCTGGAGCGTAAGCCTGGCGAGAGCCTGGAGATGCGGGTGGTAGACACCTGGCAGGCCGATGCCCAGCGGGACACCAAGACCCTCTCCGGTGGCGAGAGCTTCCTGGTGAGCCTGGCCCTGGCCCTGGCCTTGTCGGAGCTGGTCAGCCACAAGACCAGCATCGACTCCCTGTTCCTGGACGAAGGCTTCGGCACCCTGGATACCGAGACCCTGGAGGTGGCGCTGGATGCCCTGGATAACCTCAACGCCTCGGGCAAGACCATCGGCATCATCAGCCATGTGGCGGCACTCAAGGAGCGGATCCCGGTGCAGATCCAGGTGAAGAAGCTGCCTGGATTGGGCATCAGTCAACTGGCCGCGGCCTACCGGGTGGAAGAGCGGGCGGCCGACCGTCACGCAGCGGCGATCTAGGCAGGTCTTGATTGGCGCCGATGGTGCGTGGCGGGCTGTGATCCTGACGACATAACCGCTGCAAAGCCGCCGCCCTGGTGCGGGGCGGACTCGGTAAGGCTTGTTGTCAGGCGGCGTTTCCTGTTAATTATCTGGTAATTAAGCAGTACCTCAGCCAGTTCAGGAGTCGCCCATGCCCGCCGTGGATCTGTTTGCCGTCTCGTCAGATCGGCAGTTCGTCCTGCTCAAGGCGCGTCCCATTCGTGAGGCCGTCGACGAGGCGCGCCTGCGTCAACTGCTCGCCGAGTCCCCTTATCGCCTCTACAAGGTGAATGACGCCGGTATACGTGAGGCAGTCGAGGCGCTTAACGAGACCCTGACTCATCCCGATTGCAAGGCCGCTCTGGGCAGCTCCAAGATAGTGCTGGCCCAGCGGCTCGATGCCCAGCTCACCATAGAGGTGGCCGAAGATCGCATGAGCGCCGAGGCGACCCTGGTGGCGGCCTTTGGTGGCCGCAGTCTGAGCCGGGCCGATCTGGAACACGCGATCCAGGAGGCCGGCATCTGCCGCGGGGTGGATGAGACTGTGCTGGACAGCCTGGTGACCACCCTGGCCAAGGCGCCGCCGGGCAAACGCATCAACTGGTTGCTGGCCCAGGGGCGCGAACCCGTCAAGGGGCAGGATACCCGCTTCATTCCCAAGGTGGCCACCAGTCGGGCCATGATGCCCCAGCAGGTGGAAGGCAGTGCCGACCGGGTGGATCTGCGCAACCTGGGGGCCATCACCACGGTCACGGTCGGTCAGGTGCTGATGGTGCGGCAGCCCTTCACCCAGGGGACGCCCGGTTTTTTGGTGACCGGCGAGGAGCTGCCTGCCGAGCCGGGCAAGGATGCCCAGTTCAGTCCCGGCAAGGGCACGCAGATCAACCCCGATAACCCCAATCAGCTGTTGGCCACCCAGGAAGGCATGCCCATCGCTCAGGACAGGGGCATGCAGGTGGATGAGGTGCTGGTGATCAAGGTGGTGGATGCCCGCTACGGCCATGTGAACTTCACCGGCAGCGTGGTGATCAGCGGCAACGTCTGCGAAGGTATGCAGGTCAAGGCCGGTGGGGACATCAATGTGGCAGGCTTCGTGGAGTCCGCCAGCCTGGAGGCCGGTGGCGACATAGTGGTGGGCCGCGGCATCATAGGGCATCAGCAGACGGGAGTTGGCCAGAGCTGCTCCTGTGTGGTGCGGGCGCTGGGTAACATAGGTGCCAAGTTTGTCCAGTATGCCCAGCTGAGTTCCGACAAGGACGTGCTGGTGGAGAGCCAGATGCTGCACAGCCAGGTGACGGCCCTGGGCTCGGTGCGGGTGCTGGATCCCGGTGGTCGCAAGGGCACCCTGGTGGGCGGTCGCATCCAGGCCGGCGAGCAGATCGAGGCGGCCATCCTGGGGGCCCAGGCCGACAACAGCACAGAGCTGGTGATTGAGGGCATCTTCGGCGCCTTGAAGAAACAGCAAAAGGGCATTCAGATGCAGCTGGTCAATACCCAGGATGTGATCAAGCAGGTGGAGGAGGCCCACAGCAAGCTGGTGCTGATGCCCGCCAGCCCCAAGAAGGAGGAGCTGATGGTGAAGCTCACCGCCACCCTGGAGCATCATCAGGCCCAGCTGGCCGAACACGAGGTACGCTTGGCGGGCAACAAGTCGCAGCAGGAGACCTTCCTGGCTGAGGCGCGCATCCTGGCCCGGCAGAAACTCTTCAGCGGCTTGCGTTTGGAGATCGCCGGCAAGAAGCTCACCACGTTGCGCGATGGCGGCCCTAGCCTCATCCAGTGCATCGATGGCAAGCTGGAGATCAATCCGCTCTAAGTTAACGGCTGCGTCTACATAAAAAACACCGGAGGCCTTGGCCTCCGGTGTCGTTTAGGTGCGCTGAGGGGGGTTACTCTTCGTCCTCATCGTCTTCACCGGCCACCCGGGACACCGGCAGGTAGATTTCCACCCGATCCCCTTCCTTGAGTTGTGTATCTGGGGTGCACAGCTTGCCGAAGATGCCGACGCGGTGCACCGTGGGATCCAGGTCCGGGAAGCGTCCCAGCAGCGGGGAGGCCAGTAGCGCCTCGCCGGCGGTCACCGGGGCGGGCAAGTCAAGCTGGAACCAGGCGCCCAGGTTGCCTCGGGCATGAGCCACACTCACTTTCATAGATGACATCCTCCAACGGCATCGGCCTGCGCCGGGGCGGCGGGGACGGCGTCTTTCTGCCGCAACCGGCTGCCTAAACGGATGGCGCTTAGGATCAGGCCAAACATGACAAATCCCCCCGGCGGCAGCAACATGAGCAAGAAGCCGGAATAACCGGGCAATATGGTCAGCTCCATGAAGGTGAAGTGAGGGCCCAGCAGCTGGCTGGCGCCGGCAAACAGGGTGCCGCTGCCCAACACCTCACGACAGCCACCCACCACCACCAGACCCAATGTGAAGCCCAGACCCATGAACAGGCCATCCACGGCGGCGGCCAGGGGCGGATGCTTGGTGGCAAAGGACTCGGCGCGGCCCAGGATGGCGCAGTTCACTACGATGAGGGAGATGAACAGCCCCAGCACCTTGTGCAGCTCATGCAGCCAGGCGTTCATGGCCATGTCCACCAGGGTCACCAGAGAGGCGATCACCAGGGTAAAGATGGGGATGCGCACCTGCGGCGGCACTATCTGGCGGATGCAGGAGATCAGCACGTTGGAGCACATCAGCACCAGTGCCGTGATGAGGCCCATGCCCAGCCCGTTGGTGGCGCTGGTGGTCACCGCCATCAGGGGACACATGGCCAGCATCTGGGTGAAGATGACGTTGTTGCGCCACAGGCCGTCGCGCATCAGATTGAGATAGAAATTCATGGCTACTCCTTGCTGTCCAGCAATTCGGCACTGTGCTTGGCAAACAGCGCCAGGGTTTCATGCACGCCCTTGACCACGGCCCTGGGAGTGATGGTGGCGCCGGTGAAACCGTCGAATTGGCCGCCGTCCTTCTTCACATGCCAGCCTTGCTCATCCGGGTTACCCAGCGAAAGGCCGGCAAAACCCAGGATCCAGTCGCTCTTGTTGGTCTGGATCTTGTCCCCCAGCCCGGGGGTCTCGGTGTGGCTGAGCACCCGCACGCCGGTCAGCACGCCGTGGGCATCGATGCCCAGCAGCAGGCGTATGGTGCCGCCATAACCCTGGGTCTCGGCAAACAGTGCCAAGGCGGTCACCTGACCGGCCTTGCGGGCGCGGAAGCCGCTGAGCGTCTGGCCGTCCAGGGTCAGGTTGAAGGGCTCCTTGCTGGGGGCCGTGTCATACAGCTCGGCGGGGATCACCTGATCCAGCAGCTTCTGGGTGTCCTCCTGGGTGCGCAGACTGATCAGGGGGTCCGTCAGCCGGGCCCCCAGGGCCACCAGCACACACACCAGCAGGGCAAAGCCCCCCAGCAACAGGCCCATGAAGTGGGGTTTTTGCTTCCAATCCAGGGTGGTGGTGCTCATGCCTGCTCCTCCTTGCGAACCTTGTGGCCGTAGATGGTGGGACGGGTGAAGTGGTCAATCAGCGGCGTGGCCCCGTTCATGATGAGCACCGCAAAGGCCACCCCTTCGGGAAAGTTACCGAAGGTCCGGATGATGAACACCAGAAAACCCAGCCCGGCGCCGAACCACAGCTTGCCGCGGTTGCTGGTGGGGCTGGTGACGGGATCCGTGGCGATGAAGAAGGCCCCCAGCAGCAGGCCGCCGCCGGTGAGCTGGCTGATGGGATCCGGCAGCAGTACCGGGTTGATGAGCCACAGCAAGGTGGCAGGCACCAGGGCGCCCAGCAGGGTGGCCGCCGGCACATGCCAGCTGAATACCTGTTGCCAGATGAGCCAGAGGCCGCCCAACACCAGCAGCAAGGCAGAGGTTTCCCCCAGACTGCCCCGGGCGGTGCCCAGCCATTGTCCTACCTGATCCACGCTCAGGTGGCCGCTCTCCTTGAAGCCCCCCAGCAGGGTGGCGCCGGAGTGGCCATCCACCCCGGCGGTATACCAGTGGCCGTCGTAGAAGGCCGCCGGATCCACCCAGTGGGTCATCTGTACCGGAAAGGCGATGAGCAGCACCACCCGGGCCAGCATGGCGGGGTTGAAGGGGTTCTGCCCCAGGCCGCCATAGATCTGCTTGCCGAACAGGATGGCAATGGCGGTACCCAGGGCGCCCAGCCACAGGGGCAGGTGCGGCGGCAGGCTCATGGCCAGCAGTAGGGCGGTGAGCAGGGCGGCGCCGTCGTTGACGCGGCCTTCGGCTTGCGGGTTGAGCTTGCGGCACAGGCCTTCACACAGCACGGCGGTGAGCAGGCAGGTGATGAGCAGCAGCAGGGCGGGCACGCCAAACTGCAACACCCCCAGCAAGGCCGCCGGCAGCAGGGCGAGTATCACCTTGAACATCAGGGTGGGGATGCTGATCCCCTCGTGGGCATGGGGAGCACGTAGTGTCATGAGGCCTCCTGGGTTGAACGACGAGAAGTCCGACGGCCTTCGCCACGACCTTCGCCGCGGGCGGGTTTGGCGGCCTTGGCGGCGGCGCGCTCAGCGGCTTCTTGAGCCAGACGAGCTCGGCGGGCCTCGCCGGCGGCGCGGGTGGCCTCAGCCTTCTGCTTGGCCAGCCGCTCCCGGTTGAGCTGTTGCTTGCCCCAGTCGAAGTAGTCGGTCAGTGGGATGGCCGCCGGGCAAACATAGGCACAGGAGCCGCACAGCAGGCAGTCCGACAGGCCGCATTCGCTGGCCTTATCCAGCTTGTCGTTGCGGATGTCGGCCGCCAGTTGCAAGGGAGTCAGGTGCATGGGGCAGGCGGCCACACAGCGACCGCAGCGCACACAGGCGCTGGCGTGGCGGCGGGGCAGCTCGGACTCGGTGAGCAGCAAGATGCCGGAGGTGCCCTTGGTGACCGGGGCGTGCAGATCCTCCACCGCCCGGCCCATCATGGGGCCGCCAAACACCATGCGGGCCGGCGTGCTCTTGAGGCCGCCGCACTGGTTGATGATCTCGGACAAGGGCATGCCGATGGGTACCAGCACGTTGCCGGGCTGTTCGATGGCCTCGCCGGTCACCGTCAACACCCTGTGGGTGAGGGGGCGGCCGAAGCGCAGGGCGTTGAACACGGCGATGCAGGTGGCCACGTTGTTCACCAGTATGCCCATCTCGGCGGAGAGTTTGCCGCTGGGCACCTCCCGGCCGCACAGGGCCTGGATCAGCTGTTTCTCCGAACCCATGGGGTAGAGGGCCGGCAGGGCGACCACCTCCATGGCCGGCTCGTCGGCACACAGGGCATCCATGTGGCCCAGGGCCTCGGGCTTGTTCTCCTCGATGCCGATAAACACCGCGGTGGCGCCCGTGATGTGCATCAGGTAGCGGATGCCCCCCAGGATCTGCTCGCCCTGCTCCTGCATCAGACGATCGTCACAGGTCAGGTAGGGTTCACACTCGCTGCCGTTGATGATCAGGGTGTCGATGGGGTGCTTGAGGGCCAGACGCAGCTTGTCGGCGGTGGGGAACATGGCGCCCCCCATGCCGACGATGCCGGCGGCCTCGATGAGATCCATCATGGCCATGGGGTCCAGCAGGCTGGCATCCCGATGCAGCGGTGCCACCTGCGCTTGTTCTTCACTGACCTTCAGGTGGATGTGGCTGCCGTCGATGGCGGTGATGGTGCCGGCCAGCGGGGCATGGATGGGCACCGAGAAGCGCCCATTCCCCCGGGCCAGCAGCTGCTCGGCGTTGACCTCGTCACCCACCTTCACCACCGGCAGGGCCGGGGCGCCGGCATGCTGCTTGAGGGCCAGGATCAGCCGCCGTGGCCGCTCCAGGGTGCGAATATGCTGCTGAGCGGTCAGCTGCTTGTGACTGTCGGGATGTATGCCCCCCTGGGGCCGGATCTGGGCCTTAAGCATGGCGGACTCCTTGGGTGCCGGGCTTGGGTGCGGCAAGGGCGAACAGGGGATCGTCGTAGAGGCGGATGCCACTGTGGGGGCAGGCGGACAGGCACTGACCGCAGCCGGTGCAGGCGTCCGGGATCACCCCGTGCAGCTGGCGGGTGGCGCCGACGATGGCATCAAAGGGACACTGCTTGAAGCAGCGGCCGCAGCCGTCGCAGGCACTCTCGTCTATGGTGGCCAGCTGGGGCAGCTTCTGGCTGCTGGCATCCAGGCTCACCCCCAGCAGGGCGGCCAACTGCTTGGCCAGCGCCTGACCACCGGGTGGGCAGCAGGTGGGTGGGGCCTCGCCTCGGGCCATGGCCTCGGCGGCCTGGGCACAGCCCGGGTAGCCGCACTGACCGCACTGGCCGTTGGGCAGCAGGGCGCCTATCTGTTCGGCCAGGGGGTCTCCCTCCACCTTGAGGTACTGGGCGGCCAGTCCCAGGGCATAACCCACCACGGCGGCGAGCAGTGGCAGGGCCAGCAGGGCAATAAACGTCATCATGGTCTCCTCCTTGTCAGGCCAGACCGGCGAAGCCGGCAAAGGCCATGGCCAGGATGCCGGCGGTAATGAAGCTGATGGGGGCCCCTTCAAACAGCCCCGGCAGCTTGCTTTGGGCGATACGCTCCCGCAGCCCGGCGAACAGCACTATCACCAGGGTGAAACCCAGGGCCGAGCTGAGGCCGTAGATCAGGCTCTCCAGAAAGGTCAGCCGCTCCTGCACCGTCAAGAGGGTGACCCCCAGCACGGCGCAGTTGGTGGTGATGAGCGGCAGGAAGATCCCCAGGGTGCGGTGCAGGGCTGGGCTCTGCTTGGCGACGAACAGCTCGGTGAGCTGTACCAGGGAGGCGATGATCATGATGAAGGCCAGCAAGCGCAGGTACTCCAGCCCCAGAGGTTCGAGCAGCAGGTGTTCGGTGAGCCAGCCGACGCAGGCGGACATGGTCAGCACGAAGGTGGTGGCCATGCCCATCCCCAAGGCGGACTCCACCTTGTTGGAGACCCCCATGAAGGGGCACAGTCCCAGGAAGCGGGAGAGGACCACGTTATTGACCAGACTGTTGGCCAGGATCATCAGTAGCAGTTCTTTCATGGCAAAGCCCATTGGGTGGTTAGGTCCCCACGGGCGTTGCGAAAGCCGTGCCATGGTGCGTTGGCGTGCCGTCAAGCCCCACTTTGGTGCGTCTGGCCGCCCTTTTTGGGGGAGATCCGATGTCCGGGTCACTGGCTTTGTCAGAAATGTGCCTTGGGTTGTTCTAAAAGACACACAAAATGAAGGGCAAGTGTCTGACCGTTGGCTTTCGGCTTGGGAATTGCATTTAAGCGGGGCAGCGGAGTGTGTCAGGCCCGCTGGTCTGACAGAGCTCACAAATTGTCGTACAAACCACAGTCTTTCAGGAGCCCGTTATGGAGCTGCAGACCCCCCCCAGCCTGACCGTGTCCAAGCCGGATGCTGCCGTGGCGACCTTGCTGCAAACCCTGCCTGCCGAGCTGTTCTTGGAGGTGGTGGAACAATCCTCCATCGCCATCTCCATCACGGACCCCCACGCCAACATCCTGTATTGCAACCGTGCCCTGTGTGAGCTGACCGGCTACCGCCGCAGCGATCTCACCGGCCGCAATCACAACGTGCTGGCCAGCCAGCAGACCCCCAAGAGCCGCTACCAGGAGATGTGGTCCCAGCTCACCTCGGCCCGCCCCTGGACCGGGCGCCTCATCAATCAGCGCAAGGATGGCAGCGTCTACCTGGCGGAGGTGACCATCACCCCGGTGACTTCCGCCGACGGTGTCATCACCCATTACCTGGGTATGCACAAGGACATCAGTGTGCGCTACGGCCTGGAGCGGCGGGTGCATAACCAGATGGCCATGATAGAGGCGGTGCTCAACGCGGCGCCGTCGGCCATAGTGGTGCTCGACGAACAGCAGCAGGTGATCCTGGATAACCTGGTGTACAAGACATTGCGCACCGATCTTAAGGGCGTGGAACCCTTCGAGGCCCTTGGGCTCGCGGCCGAGCCGGATCATCAGAAGCCCCTGGTGCCCCTCGTCATTCGCGGCCAGACCCGTTGGTACAGCGTGCACAGCCAACTGCTGCATGAGCTGAACGAGGAGGCGGAGCTGTACTTTGTCGAGGGGCGCAAGCGGGCCTGCCGACTGCTCATCATCACGGATCAGACCGAGCGGCGGCAGCAGCAGGAGCAGGGCCGCCTGGCCATGCTGGGGGCTGAGCTGGCCGCCGCCAAGCAGGCGGCGGTGATCCGGGAGGCGCTGGATGCGGCCCTGGTGCAGCTGCAGGCGCCCTTGAACATGCTGCAGGCCGCCCGCCAGCTGGATCCGGTGGCCGACTGCGGCAGTCATACCGTGATGGCCGTTGCTCTGGAGGAGGGAGAGTCCGCCATGCGACGGCTGCAGGCCTGTCAACCGGTGCAGACGGAGGAGCCCCTGGTGCCCCTGAGTGCCCACACTCTGCTGCAGGATCTGCAGGATCTCTGCCTGCCGGGAGTGGGTGGCCATAAGGGGCGGTTGCAGTTTGTCATTCCCGCTGCCGGCGCTTGCCTGCTGGATGGCCAGCGGTTGCGGCTGCTGGCGGCGCTCTCCTTGCTGGTGGAGCGGGGACTGCAACGCACCGAGGCCCTGGCGGACGCCTGGGTGCGGGTGGGGGCCGAGCCGTCGGCCCAGGGCGTGGACTTTTATGTGGAAGACAATGCCCCCGGCATGCCCCAGGGGGCCCATCGTCTGCTGGCCGGCCAGCCCGGCGGTCAGGAAGGCGCCCTGCTGGCGCTCTCCTTGGTGCAGAGTGTCGCCAACGAGCACAGGGGCATGGTGGAGGTCACCAGTGTTAGCGATGGTGCCCACCGGATCACGCTTCATTTACCGTCTTCGCTCAGTGACAGGAGGTTAGCATGAGCAGCTTTTCATCCCGGGTTTCCGTGGTCGAGGGGGCGTTGGGGATGCAGGAGCAACTGGACGCCCTGCATCACATCAGTGTGGTTTTGAGTCGCTCCCTGGATCTGGAGCAGACCCTGAGCGCCATGTTGCAGACCCTGCACGACAAGGTGCACATGCAATATGGCCTGGTGAGCCTGTTTGATCACCATCGCAGCGCCCTGTTCATCCAGGCGATGCACGGCGTGGACGCCGAGGTGATCAAGGACGTCAAGGGGGTGCGCTACCGGGTGGGCGAGGGCATCCTGGGCTCCGTCATGCACCAGGGCCAGTCGTTGGTGATCCCCAGGGTGGCGGACGATCCGCGCTTTTTGGATCGCCTGAACCTGTACGACTACGGCCTGCCGTTTATCTGCGTGCCCATCCCGGGGGTGGAGGGGCAGCCCCTGGGGGTGCTGGCGGCCCAGCCCATGGCCATGTCCGAGCAGGGGCTGCCTGTCTACACCCGCTTCATGGAGATGGTGGCCAACCTCATCGGCCAGTCGGTGCGTCTGGTGGGCCAGGCCCACAAGGAGCAGGAGGCCCTGCGCAGCGAGCGGGACAGCCTGCGCCGCAAGGTGCGCAACCAGTACGGCTTCGACAACATGGTGGGCAAGACCAATGCCATGCGTCAGATCTTCGAGTCCATCCGGCAGGTGTCCAAATGGGACACTACCGTGCTGGTACGCGGGGAGAGCGGTACCGGCAAGGAGCTGATCGCCAACGCCATCCACTATAACTCGCCCCGGGCCAACGGCCCCTTCGTCAAGCTCAACTGTGCCGCCCTGCCGGACTCCTTGCTGGAGAGCGAGCTGTTCGGCCACGAGAAGGGCGCCTTCACCGGGGCGGTGAAGCAGCGCAAGGGCCGCTTCGAGATGGCCGACGGCGGCACCCTGTTCCTGGATGAAATCGGCGAGATCAGCGCCTCGTTCCAGGCCAAGCTGCTGCGTATCCTGCAAGAGGGGGAGATGGAGCGGGTGGGCGGGACCGACACCCTGTCGGTGGATGTGCGCATCGTCGCCGCCACCAACCGCAACCTGGAGGAGGAGGTGCGCCAGGGGCGCTTTCGCGAGGATCTCTACTATCGCCTCAACGTCATGCCCATCAAGCTGCCGCCCTTGCGCGAACGCCTGGAGGACATTCCGGATCTGGCCCGCTTCCTGGTGGAGAAGCTCTCCGCCCGGCAGGGTCGGGAGCTGAAGATCAGCGAAGGGGCGCTGCGCATGCTGCTGGGCCACGACTGGCCGGGCAACGTGCGGGAGCTGGAGAACTGCCTGGAGCGGGCCTCGGTGATCTGCGAGAACGGCCTCATCGACCGCGACGTCATCTTGTTCAACAATCCCGAGCAGCGCGGTGGCCTGGCTCCCAGCCGGCCGGCCCCCAGCTACGCCCCTAACGAGCCGCTCGGCGGCGAGGAGGAGATGGACGAGCGCCAGCGGCTCATCGCCGCCCTGGAAAAATGCGGTTGGGTGCAGGCCAAGGCGGCCCGCCTGCTGGGCATGACGCCGCGGCAGATCGCCTACCGCATCCAGACCATGAACATCAATATGCGCCGCATGTGAGGCGCTCTGTTCTGCCATAAAAAACGGAAGGCCTGGCCTTCCGTTTTGTTATTTGTCACCGGTCACGCGCAGTCCTAGGGCTGCTGACCCGAGGCTGGCGCAGCCGGGGGTAGGGGCTGCGGCTGCCCCTCCACGGCACCACCGGCGGCGGCACCCAGTAGGGTGGGGGAGACGTTCAGCTCTTCGCCGGTGGGCAGGTTCTTGATGAATACGTCCACCTGGTTGAAGGAGATCTCAATGCCGTGCTCCTTGAACAGCTTGTCGATGCGCCGGTTGAGCTCGTCGATGGTAGGGTTGCGATCCCCTAACTCCTGCACATAGAAGCGCAGCTCATGATCCAGGGTGCTGGCCCCAAAGTTGAGGAAGTAAATGATGGGCTCGGGATCCTTCATCACCCGCTCGCTCTCCTGGGCCGCCCGCAGCAACAGCTGGCGCGTCAGATCCAGATCCGAGCCGTAGGCCACACCGACCCGCACTATCACCCGGGTGACGGTATCGGACAGGGACCAGTTGATCAGCCGTTCGGTGACGAACGCCTTGTTGGGGATGATGATCTCCTTGCGGTCAAAGTCGGTAACCGTGGTGGCACGGATACGGATCTTGCTGACGGTGCCGGAGAACTCGCCGAGGGTGATGGTGTCGCCGATCCGCACCGGACGCTCGAACAGTATGATGATGCCGGAGACGAAGTTGGCGAAGATCTCCTGCAAGCCGAAGCCTAAGCCCACCGACAGGGCTGCCACCAGCCATTGCAACTTGCTCCAGTCCATGCCGAGGGCCGACAGACTGCCTAATACACCGATGGCGGTGATGACATAAGAGAGCACCGTTTTCACCGTGTAGGCGGTGCCCTGGGCCAGCTGCAACTTGGCGAGCACCAGCACCTCCAGCAGGCCCGGCAGGTTGCGGGTCATGATGATGGCCACCCCTGCCAGGGTGAGGGCCTTGAGCAGGTCCAGCAGGCTAACCGGCTGCAGCACGGTACTGCCATCCAGGGTCACGCTCTGGTGCCATAGCGGCACCTTGTCCAGGTAGGTGAGGATGGCCACCAGATCGGACCAGAACAGGTAGAGGGCCATGCCGAACAGCACGAACAGGGTGAGGTTCAGCAAGCGGATGGACTGCTGGCTGATGAGCTCCAGCGACATGGGCGGCTCCTCCACCGCCTCGCCGCCATCGGCGTCCTCCTGTTGCTGCTTTTGCTGCTGGCGCCGGCTCAGGGCCCGGCGATAGGCCAGGCGACGAGCCGCCAGGGCCAGGCTGCGCAGCCCGGTCTGATAGACGATGGCCCACAGGGCCAGCAGATAGAAGCTGTTGATCAGGCGGGCGATGAGCTCCAGCGCCGTGTAGTAGTAGCCTGTCACCGTCAGGCCGATCAGGCACAGGGGCACCAGGGCAAACAGCAGACTCCAGCCCACCAGCAGCAGGTTTTGGCCGGTGGCGTTGCGGGTCTTGCCAATGGGCAGCAGCTGGTAGCTGATGATGAACAGCATGATGAGGGTGATGCTGCGGCCCAGCACATCCGTGGCCAGGGTGGAGGGATCCAGCCGGCCTATGCTGGCGATGACGATGAGCGGCAGCAGGGTACGCCACAAGCGGCGCAGGATCTGATGGCGGTTGGCCACCTTGCCGGGATTGCCACCAAAGTGACTGATGGCCACCCCATCGGGTCGGGTGATGCGCAACAGCAGACCGAAGGCCAGGTAGGCCACCGCCATCTGCAGCGCCAGGCGCAGGATGAGCTTGGGTTCGGCCAGCCCGCAATGGGCGGTGAGCAGACCCAGTACCAGGATCAGCAGACCGCCGGGCAGGATGCGCAGCAGGGTCAGCAGCAGGGCCAGGGGGGTGTGCAGGTGGCTGTCCCGCAGCAGGTGCCCCACCTCCTTGTTGAGCTTGCCCAACTTGGTGGTCAGGCGGTTGCGGTGCCATTGCAGCAGGCCGGCCACCAGCAGCAGGGGCAGGCTGAGCAGCCAAAAGGGCAGCCCCTGCTTCCACCAGGTGCTGGGGCTGATCTTGCTCATCAGATCCGTCAGTTGCGCCAAGATGGCGCCAGGCCAACTCTTGACCCAGTTCCAGTCCAACGGCTTGTTGCTGGTGACCCAGAAGATCTGCTGCTGCAGGGTGAACTTGAGTGACTCGTTGATTTGAGTGAGTTGATGTTGGTTTTGCTGCAGGTTGATGGCCAGGCTCAGCTCGTTGCCCAACTGACGGTTAAGCTGTTCCAACATGCTGGTGCGCGCCTCTAGCAACTGAGCCACCACCAAGCGCAAGGTGGGGGCTAGTTCGGGGTCGCTCTGGGCCAACTGTTCATCCAGGTAGCTGTCGGTTTCATACAGGCGGTCTCGTTGCTGGTTGACGTCAAATTGCACCAGGCGCAGATCGGCTATCTGTTCCTCCAGGTTACTGCTGATGTTGGGGTCAATCAGCATCTGCCGCTGCTGGTAGATGATGCGGGAGAGCAGCAGACTGCCTTGCAGTATGGCGATCTGCTCGTTGATGGTCTGCTCGGTCTGGGAGACCCGCTCCAGCCAGCCCTTGACCTTGATATTCTCTTCGGTGAGCCGCTGTATCTCCTCGGTGGAGGCGATGAGCTGGCGGCTGATCTGCAGGTTGAGCTTGCGCTCCTTGCGATACAGGGGATCCTCGGCCACCTTGCTGGCCAGATCCGGCTCCAGCTGATCCAGTGCCTGGGTGCCCAGCGCCAGCCGCTTGTTGTTGATCTGCTGCTGCATCACCTGGGCCTGCACCCCGGCGCGGGCCAGCTGCAGGTTCAGCAGCTCCACCTGCTTGTTCACCAGCTCCAGCATGGCGGTGCGGTTATCTAGCTCCTGCTCACGAAATTTTTGCTGCAGCTCCAGCAGGGCCAGTTCCGTATTGGCGCGTTGGCGGGCCGGGCTGTTGCTCTCCTTGCCCTCACTGGGCCCTCCCACCTGATTTCGCAGCTGCTGATTTCGCTGGTTGATGCGACTGAGTTCCGCCGTGGTACGCTCCGGCAGCCCCTGCAGGGTCACCAGCAGGGCATTGGCGTCATTGAGCTGTTGCTGGGTGGTTTGCATCTGTTGATGCAACTTGTCCAGCTCGCCTTCGAGGTCCGTCAGGTTCATGGCGGCATACTGGTGGGCCAGGCTGTCGGCAGCCGGTTCAGGACCCAGTCGCTTGATCTGGCGCTCCAGCTCTCTGAGCTTGCTGGGCTGGCTGCTCAGGGTGGTTTGCTGTTGCTTGAGCTTGTCTTGCTCCTTGGCGATGGCGTCCAGGTTGGCCAGCACGGCCTTGAGGTCGTCCTGTTCCTTCTGCTGGCTGACGGTGAGGTTGTCCTGCTTGGCCAGGGCGTCCAGCGAGGCTTGTACGCTGCTGGCAGAGGGCAGGCCGGCGGCAGCCAGCAGCCCGGGCAGCAGCAGACACAGACAAAGCAGGGTGCGCAGAAAGCGAGATGGCATCATGGTGGTGTGTATAGTCGGTTGATCAGGGGGGCGTGGCAGCAGTGTATCACGAGCCGGCAGGCAGAGGAGGGGGCTGTTAGCCGCGCTTGGGTCGGAATTTTCGTGGTGGCTTCGGTTTGGCAGAAATAAAAAAACGGCGCCTGATGGCGCCGTTTTTGGAGTCCGAGCCGCGCTTACAGCACGTGTACGGAAGAGGTGTTGGTGGTACCGCTGGGAACCAGGGCGCCGGACACCATCACCACGGTATCACCCTTCTGGGCCAGACCGGATTGCAGGGCCAGTTCCTTACCGCTGCGGTAGAAATCGTCGGTGGAGGCGATTTCTTCAACCAGCATGGGTACCACACCCTTGGACAGCAGCAGTTGCTGGGCAGTCTTGGGGTTGGTGGTCAGGGCCAGGATGAAGGCCTTGGGGAAGTACTTGCGCACGGCCTTGGCGGACTTACCACCCTGGGTGGCAACCACTACCAGCGGAGCAGACAGCTTCTCGGCAGTTTCAACGGCACCCTTGCACACGGCTTCGGTGATGCGCAGCTTGACGCTGTCGTTGGCGGCAGACAGGTTACTGGGCATGACGCCGTCGGTACGGTCACAGATGGTGGCCATGATGGTGACGGCTTCCAGCGGGTACTTACCCTTGGCGGATTCGCCAGACAGCATGACGGCATCGGTACCGTCCAGGATGGCGTTGGCCACGTCACCGGCTTCGGCGCGGGTCGGACGCGGGTTCTTGATCATGGAGTCCAGCATCTGGGTGGCGGTGATAACCACCTTGCGGGCCTTGTTACACTTCTGGATCATCATCTTCTGAGCGAAGATAACTTCTTGTACCGGGATTTCTACACCCAGGTCGCCACGGGCAACCATGATACCGTCAGACACTTCCAGGATTTCGTCGAAGTTGTCCAGGCCTTCCTGGTTTTCGATCTTGGAGATGATTTGGATGTTTTGACCGCCATGGGCGTTCAGGTGCTCACGCATGGTCAGCACGTCTTCCTTCTTACGGATGAAGGAAGCGGCGATGAAGTCAACGCCTTGCTCGCAACCGAACACCAGATCCTTCTTGTCCTTTTCGGACAGGGCCGGCAGTTGGGTCTTGACGTTGGGCAGGTTAACACCCTTGTTCTCACCCAGGGCGCCGTTGTTCAGAACCTTACAGACCACTTCACGCTCGGTCACTTCGATGACTTCCAGACCGATCAGGCCGTCGTCCACCAGCACAGTGTTGCCGATCTTCAGGTCAGCGGCGAAGCCGGGGTAGGTCACAGCCACGCGATCCTTGTTACCTACTACGGTTTGGTCGGTAGTGAAGGTGAAGGTTTGACCGGCTACCAGATCGACGTCGTTACCGCCTTCGAGCTTGATGGTACGGATTTCCGGGCCCTTGGTATCCAGCAGGATGGCGCACTTCTTACCGGTTTCGGCACAGACTTCACGGACGTTCTTGATCCGGGTGCCGTGCTCTTCGTAGTCACCGTGAGAGAAGTTCAGACGCATGACGTTCATGCCAGCGTCCAGCAGCTTAGCCAGCATTTCCTTGGATTCGGTTTTCGGACCGATGGTACAAACGATTTTGGTCTTTTTCATGGACAAAGGTCTCCAAATGAGAAACAAGATTTATGCGAAACTGTAAGCTGGGGCGCATTATACAGAGATTGTTTGAAATTGATCACCGTCGAAACCAGTTTCACGGTTTTATTTTTAAGATTCTTTGAAACATTCCATTACGGGGCATTTACTTTACGTTACCGGTACAAACCCATAACGCCACTGCAACTTTTTACCCGTCTCGCTTCCCTTTTTCTGTATGTCTCTGCCGATGCTTCAGCTATTTTTGTCTCCCATTGCTGTCGAGCGGGCTTTCGCTTGGCGGTGGGGGCGTCTCCCTGGCCGGCCATGTGTGGGGTTTGTCACATTGTTGAGGGGCTTGTCTGACACTTGCGGCCAGCCGGCGGGAGCACTCAAGGCTAATTTCATGAAAATAAAGGAGTAAATCATCTGGCTCTCACTGGTTTGACTCTTGCACCTGCCCAGTCATCGACCCTAAGGGATTAAGGCGGAGTCACATGAAGGCATCGACTGGTATCAATCAAGGCGGCTGCAGCGGCAGCGGCAGCAAGGGGGGCTGCGGATCATCGGCTCGCCCCACTCAGTTCACCCGGGCGCAGGCCGACAAGGTGGCACAGCATCCCTGCTATTCCCCTGGAGCCCATCATAAATATGCCCGCATGCACCTGGCGGTGGCGCCGGCCTGTAACGTGCAATGCAACTATTGCAACCGCAAGTTTGACTGTGCCAACGAGTCCCGCCCCGGTGTGGTGTCCGAGCTGATCTCCCCCCAGGAGGCCATTCGTAAGGCCAAGGCGGTGGCGGCCGCCATCCCGCAGTTATCGGTCATCGGCATCGCCGGCCCTGGCGATCCCTTGGCCAATCTGGGTCGCACCTTCAATACCCTGGAGGGGCTGCGCAGCCAGTTGCCGGATGTGAAGCTGTGTGTCTCCACCAATGGCCTCATGCTGCCCCAGTCGGTGGATCAGTTGGTGGAGCTGGGTGTGGATCATGTCACCGTGACCTTGAATGCCATTGATGCCCGGGTGTCGGAGCAGATCTACGCCTGGGTGGATTATGACGGCGAGCGCTACTACGGCAAAGAAGGGGCCCAGCTGCTCATCGACCAGCAGCTGGAAGGCATCAGCAAGCTCATTGAGCGGGGCGTATTGGTAAAGATCAACTCGGTCTTGATCCCCGGCATCAACGATGTGCACCTGCTGGAAGTCAGCGAGGCGGTGCGGCAGGCCGGTGCCTTCTTGCACAACATAATGCCGCTGATTGCCAAGCCGGAACATGGCACGCACTTTGGCCTGAACGGCCAGCGGGAGCCGCTGGATTACGAACTGACCCAGATCCGTGAGCTGTGTGGTGCCCATATGCCGCAGATGGCCCACTGCCAGCAGTGCCGCGCCGATGCGGTGGGCATGTTGGGTGAGGATCGCAGCCAGGAGTTCAATCTGAACCAGCTGCCGGAGCGCAGCGAGCCGTATCAGACCACCATGCAGCGGCGCACCTTGTTGCAGGCGGCCATCGCCAGTCAGGGGGCCTCTGAGGAAGAAGGCGCCAAGCTGGTGGCCGTCGCCAGCGAGGGGGGCAACCTGGTGGATCTGCACTTTGGTCATGCCAAGCGTTTCCACATCTACAGTGTCAGCTCCGAAGGCGTAGTCCGGGTGGGTGAGCGACTGACGCCCGTGTACTGCCAGGGGCCCGATGAGTGTGACGAAGGCGAAGATCGCTTCGCCCAACTGCTGGGGTTGCTGGAGGACATGGATGCCGTGTTCTGCGCTCGCCTGGGGCTGGAGCCCTGGGAGAAGCTGGAGCAAGCCGGTATTCAGCCGGTGGTGGAGTATGCCTGGCAGCCGGTGCATGAGGCGCTGGCGCAATGGTGGCAACAGCTGCCCAAGCTGGCACAACCTCGGCGCCGCGGGGTGGCCTGATGGACCCGGCCAGGGAGGTGTCGCACTGGCTCCATCATCTGCTGCAGGCCTTCGTGGCGGGGCGGGCGGCCTTGCCGCTGTATATGGGGCTGGATGCCGCCCTGTTTAACCGCCTGTTGGCCAGCGATCCCGCACTGGCCAGCTGGCAGCCGGCGGGGCCTGCCCTCGCCGCCATGCAGCTGCGGGCCGAGTTGCTGGCCATGCGCCAACATGAATGGCAGCAGATCCGGGATCTGCTGCTGGGCCATGCTGCGCCGGGGGCTGCGCCCCTGGCGGAGATCCTGGCCGCCGGGGCCTTGGGTTTTCATCACCTGTGGGAGGATCTGGGGCTGGCATGCAGGCCGGATCTCAAGCGCTTGATGCAAGATTGCTTTCCCAGTCTGGAGCGGCTCAACGTCCAGCAGATGCGCTGGAAGAAGTTCTTCTATCGTCAACTGTGCCAGGCCGGAGGCGAGTATGTTTGCCGCGCCCCCAGCTGTGACGAGTGCCCTGAGCGCGCCGCCTGTTTTGAATAGGGCTCAGCGACTACCATTAGGGTGAACCCTTAGCCCTGGCTGGCTCTATGTCCCACATTCCGCCACCCCTGCCTGATGTCTCCTTGCCGGACCCTGCTGCCGAGGATGAATTGCTGTTTCTGCGGCAGCGATTGCACACCCTAGAGCTGGCCATGGGCATCTTGGAAGAGGGATTTTGGGATTGGGATCTGGCCAGTGGCCGCGTCTGGCGCAGTCCGGGTTTTTACCGCATGTTGGGTTATGCCGCCGAGGCGGTTCCGGATACGCCGGAGGGCTTTTTAAGGCTCATTCACCCCGAGGATAGGGAGCGGGTGGCACGCCTGTTTTCCGAGTTTTTGCAGCGTGGTCAGGGAACCTGCGTGGCGGAGTTTCGCTGCAAACTGGCCGATGGACGCTATCTGTGGGTGGAGGATGAGGCCTTTTGGGTCACCCAGGGGGAGCGTGTTAGCCCCTTGCGGGTCATTGGTAGCCTCAAGGATGTCCACAAGCGCAAGCTGGCCGAGCTGGCGCTAAGGCATAAATCATTCCAGTTGGAGAACCTCAACCTGCAGCTGGAGAACCTGGTGCGTCGGCGAACGCGGGAATTGGAGCGGGCTAATGCCCTGTTACGAACCCAGTTGGCCGAGATCACCCGGTTGTCGACCCATGACAGCCTGACTGAGCTATACAACCGCCGCAAATTCGAGGCGGTGTTGGCCGACGAGCTGGAAAAATCCGGTCAGGGGCTCAAGCCCTTGTGTCTGCTCATCTTCGATATCGATTATTTCAAGCGGATCAATGACCAGTATGGCCATCCGGTGGGGGATCAGGTGCTGGTGGGGCTCGCCCGTTGGGTGACGGCGCGGATGCGGCAAACCGACACCTTCGCCCGCTGGGGGGGCGAGGAGTTTATCCTGCTGCTGCCCCGCACGCGGCGCGAAGAAGCCTGGGGCCTGGCGGAGCGCCTGCGGGAGGGGTTGGCCGCCGAGGCGTTCACCCAGGCGGTTCGCTTGACGGTCAGCATGGGGGTAGCCCAGTTACGGCCGGGGGAGACGGGCGAGAGCTTGATTAGCCGCGCGGATCAGTATCTGTACCAAGCCAAGCTCAGCCGTAATTGCAGTGTCAGTCACCCTTGATGAGCTGGCGTGGATCACGCCGTGACCGTCAGGGCACCACTGATGATGGCGGCACCCTTGCAAAAAGGTAGCAGCCACTCATCCAAATCAAGGGGAAGCCCCTGTTTGTGGCCCTGCCGTTGCGCCTCGAGCAAGAAGACCTCGTAGGCCTCGCAATACTGCTGCCAGATATCCTGGCGAAAATAGTGGGTGTAAAGGGCAACAGCGCAGAGCCCGGCGGCTCGCGTGGCGGCTAACTGGTTGTTGAACTCTTCGCGCTCATTGATGAAGGTCCACTGCACGCCGTCGGGATGATCCCGGGTAGCGAAGAAGGCATCGTCGGCGATCTGCACGGCGGCTAGTGGCTTGGCATCATCGCCGGCGCCGGTACGGCGCAGCTGCTGGGCTAACTCGGCAAAACGTTGGCCAAACAGGGCATTGACCAGTCTGGCATCCTCGGCGCTGGCGCCGTATTTCTCGTAGAGGCTGGCAAGGGCGGGTTTAAACGAAAACATGATCTGTCCCTGAATGCGGATTATGAAATCGGTACCAGAGCTAGTCTAAGGATCCGGTCGGGTAGAGGAAACGATCTCTCTCACAAATATCAAGGGGAGCGGCGGAGGATGAGTCCGAAGCGAAACGAAGCCGTTTCGATTTTCAGACGAAAGTGTCAGTTATGACATCTTGGGTTTTATCCAGCAGACGAGATACCACATATCCCGTAGAATTGATCTGGCTAACGGCGGGTTTTTGCCCAATTTAAGATAGATCTTGTTCTGTCGAATGCTGTGCGTTAGCCAGGGTGGCCATTGGCCACCCTTACTTTTTTATGGGGCGGACGGCGGTCGGGCCTGAATGGTCGATAAGCGATCACAGATGACCCGAGCCATGCCGGTTTCGTCCGGTGCAGAAAACAAAAAAGCCTAGCGAAATCGCTAGGCTTTTCTGAGGGTTATTTGGTCGGCGCGAGAGGATTTGAACCTCCGACCCCTGACACCCCATGACAGTGCGCTACCAGGCTGCGCTACGCGCCGAGAGTTGTTTTCGAGGCCCTTTGTGCCTCTCAACGGGGGCAGAGTTTAGGGATCTGCCCCCAAGGTGTCAACCACTTAACGGCGACATTTGCTCGTTCGCTGAATTAGTGTGCAATCAGCGGTTAAACTGCCATCGCCGGCCCCATTACTCGCTGAGGCTAGCCCCTGGATGGTACAGAATTTGTGCCGCTTGCCCCTATGATGCGACCGGCGGCTACCGCCATTGTCTTGATACGGCGACTCACCGCCATTGATACAAGGGGTTCTGTTTGGTCACTTCATCACCTAGCGGCAACACCTGCCTCAGCGACACCCGATTTGCGTGGGGGCTGGTACCGTCGGTCTTGGCAGCGCGGGATTGGTTGGCCAGCTTAGTGGCCGTGGATCTGGTCATCACCATTCCGGAAGTTGAGGTTTGTCTTGGGCATCCCGCTGCTTGCTGTCGTCACCGGGGCTGCTTCTTGCCGATGCGACCGTCCTTTATGGGAAGATCGGCAGGGAAGATGGTATCTTCGTTGCCGAGCAGGGCATTCTTGATGAGCAGCAGATTCATCAGTTGCCGTTCCTCTTGTTCGGTAGCGGTGCAGGGTATCTAAACCTCTCTGCCTATGACGTAAAGGGTTCAGAAAGAAACATGAAACTATTTGTCCGGGACTTGACCGTGATAGACGCCTCCTACCTGTGCCCGCAACGGGGTCTGGTGGGGGAGAGCTGGCTGGTGGATATCGAGCTAGGCGGCGCGCTCAACGAGATGAGCATGCTGCTGGATTTTTCGCGGGTGAAGAAACAGGTGAAGGCGGTGATCGATGGGGAAGTCGACCATCGTTTGTTGGTGCCTACCGGCCACCCGGCTTGCCAGATCAGCCAAGGCGACGCAGATCGGATCTGGCTGGACTTTGCCAGTGAGCGGGGCAGCCTGCATCTGCATTGTCCGGCACAAGCCTTCTGTCTGTTGCCTGCCCGCCGAGTGGATGAGCAGAGCGTGGGCGCCTATCTGCTGGACCTGCTGACCAAGGTGCTGCCCGGCAACATTGAGGGTCTGGTGCTGACCCTGCGCCCGGAGCAACATGTCAGCCCCTATTACCACTACAGCCACGGCCTGAAGAAACACGATGGCAACTGTCAGCGGATTGCCCATGGCCACAGATCCATGATCGAGATCTGGGTGGATGGCTGCCGGGATGCGGCGCTGGAAGCCCGATGGGCGCAGCGCTGGCAGGACATCTATCTGGGCAGTCAGGAAGATAGGGTGCCGATAGAGACTCTGAACCTGAGCCCTATCGCTTGCCAGCAGATCGGCGGCGAGCACCTCGGCTTTGCCTATGACGCCCCCCAGGGGCACTTCGAGCTGGCCATCCCGGCGGCACATTGCGAGCTGGTGGATACCGATACCACGGTGGAGCTACTGGCCGATTACATTGCCCGTACCCTGCGACCTCAACTATCTGGCAAGGCCTTGCGGGTGGTGGCCTACGAAGGGGTGGGTAAAGGTGCCTACGTGGACTATCCGGCCTAAGTCTCGCAGGACTGCGAGCCGTCTGACTGGCGCCACAGCAAGCCACAGTGGCAAAAATAAAAAAGGGCAGCCATCGGCTGCCCTTTGTGTCTGCGACTTTGTGACTCAGAAGCGGAAACGCTGTACCAGGGATTGTTGCCGCTCTGCCAGCTCATCCAGGGCGGAACTGGTATGAGCCACTTCCTGGATCCCCTCGTAGTTGGAGTCGGAGATCTCCGAGATGCGATTGAGGTTGGCGGCGATCTCCGCGCTGGTGGCCTGCTGCTGCTCGGCGGCCGAGGCGATCTGGCTGGACATGTCACTGATCATGGTGATGATGCCCTGTATCTCCTCCATGGCGCTGTTGGCATGGGAGCTTTGCTGGACGCTGGCTTCCATCTCGTTGCTGCAGTCGTTCATCACCTTGACCGCCTTTTGCACCGCTTGCTGCAGGTTTTCGATCATGGCGTGGATCTCGGCGGTGGAGTCCGCCGTGCGGCGGGCCAGGGTGCGCACCTCATCGGCCACCACGGCAAAGCCGCGCCCATGTTCACCGGCCCGAGCGGCTTCAATGGCCGCGTTCAATGCCAACAGGTTGGTCTGCTCGGCGATGCCGCGGATCACATCCAGAATGTTGCCTATGTTGCCACTCATCTTGTTCACCTGACCGATGACGGTGCCGGTTTCTTCCAGCTTGTTGGCCAGTTGATGGGTGGTGGAGATGTTAGTGGCCATGATGTTGCGGCCAGCATCGGAGGCTTTTTCTACCGCCAGCACCTGTTCCAAGGTCTGGTGGGCGGCGGCGGCAACTTCCCGTACCGAGGCTTCCATCTGGGTCATGGCGGCTGCCACACTGGCGGTCTCATGGCGCTGGATTTCCAGCTCGCTGCGGGAGCGTTCAGTGGTGGTGCGGTTGTCATGGGCCGTCTGGTTCAGCTGATTGGCGGCTTGGGAGAGCTGACGCAAGACATCGCGCATCTGTTCCACCAGCAGGTTCACCTGGCGGCTCAACACCCCGAATTCGTTGTTGCTCCGGTAGTTGATCACCCGGGTCATGTCACCGTCGGTGACGGCCTTGAGAACCGAGCTCAGCTCACTTAACGGTCGGCGGATGGTGCGTGCCAGACCGAAGGCCACCACCACGGCAAAGGCGATGGCCAGAGCGACCCCCGCGATAAGTTGAATCCGCCCTGTGGTCAGGGTGCTTTTGGCTTCCTTGATGCTGTTATGCATGACGGCCTGGGCCATCTGCTGCACCTGGGCCAGTTGATCCTGCACCGTCACAACCTGGGCGCTGGCTTCACGGGCCTTCTGCTCCAGGCTGACCTGCAGCTGCACCAGCTGGAGATAACGGTTGAGCAGCCCCTTCTCGCCAGAGACATCTTGAATAAAGCTGATGAAATAGGGGCCCAGATTGTTCTCCAAATCTGGCAGCTCCACCTTCAGATCGTTGATGGCCTTCTGATACTCGGCCAACCCTTTGCGATTGCGCTCCAGCGCCGCCAGAATGAGGGCGGGGTTATCCTGATTGAGGGCATCCAGTGTGGAGACCTCCATGGCGGCCTGTTTGGCTTGCAGCGTGCGGAACAGGGTCAGCACATAGTCATCTTCAATGTCCGCGATCTCTTCTTGTTGCAGCTGTCTGAATTGGGGCACGTTGACCTGAAACTGACTCTTGGCCTTGTTGGTCTCCTTGAGCAACTGGAGCAGGTTGGCGCGATCGGCGGCCAGGGTCTGGGTATCTTTCAAATAACCCATACCGGCATTTTCCAGTGCCGGCACGAACTGTTGCAAGGAGGGCAGTTTTTCCGACTCCTGCTTGAAGCTGTCCATGGCCTGGGTGAAAGCTGCCCGGGATTCATGCAGCTCTTTGGTTAGTGCCTCCAACGCTGTGGGGCGTTTCTCGGCCAGCACATCGGTGAGGTGCTTGTTGGTACTCAGTAGGCTGACCTCCAGCTTGCTGGCCAGCAACACCATGGGGGTTGCCCGGCTGGTGACCGAGGCCAAGGCACTGTTGAGTTGGTTCTGACTGGCAAAATTGAATAAGGAGCCTGCAATCAGGACGCCGATCAAGACGGCAAATCCCAGATAAACCCGATGCAGGATGGAAAGATCGGCAATTTTTAGTTTCATTGTTAACCCGCCAAGTTTGACTTAACGCCACGCAGCACAGAGAGTATCGTGCTGAGACCCCGATGGGGAGCGGGAAGATCAAATTGTGAAGTAAAAGGGCTGCGGTTTTTAATAAAGCTGGAGCTGCATCACAAATGGTTCTATCGGACTTGAAGCCCAGCTCGCGAGGGCAGAGGCTCCATGGGAAGCCTTTGAATATGGTGAGATATCAAGAGGTTGTCATATGAGTAGTGAAACCATTTTCAGCAAAATTATTCGTCAGGAAATTCCGGCTCCCTTGTTATACCAGGATGAGCTGGTCAGTGCCTTCCGGGATATTCAACCTCAAGCGCCCCAGCATATTCTCATCGTACCGAATAAGATTATCCCGACCGTGAATGATGTCTGTGCAGAAGATGAACAGGCGTTGGGGCGAATGTTTATCGCCGCACATAAAATAGCCAAAGAGTTGGGCATTGATGAGTCCGGATATCGCCTGATCGTTAATTGCAACCGGGATGCGGGACAAGAGGTGTTTCACCTGCATATGCATCTGTTGGGCGGCGCGCCGCTGGGCCCGCTGTTAGCCGAGGCCCTGGTGTGATGGGGCTGAGTTGGGGGCGTAGCCTGCTCAGCGGCCTGTTGGCGCTCGGGCTGGCCGCCTGTGTTACGCCATATGGCGCGGGGCCGGCCCAAGTCGGCACGGCCCAAGGGCAAGGCAAAGGGGGGGGCACATCTGACGGTGCCGTCTCAGGACACACAGACGTCCGCCTCACCCGTGCCGCCCAGAGCCTGATGGCAGGCTTGCTCAAGGATGCCGATGTCCGGCAGCAGACCGCCGCGGGCCCCGTGAGCCTATACCTGCATCCTGTGACCCTGAAGCAGGGCGATGCCCAAGCACTCAATGCCCAGTTGGTCCGCAGCCTGACCCAGAGTGGTCGCTTTACGCTGGTGGCTGGCTCGTCCTCCCTAGGGGGCGAGCTGGAGTATCATCAGGCCGGTGGCGCCACGCCAGCCGCCTTGGTACGTCTAGGCAAGCGGACGGGGGCACGCTGGATGCTGTATGGTGGTCTGGATGCTCAGGGCCGGCTGGCCATGCAGCTGATGGATTTAAAAAGTGGCGAATGGCTCTGGTCTGGCTATCGCAGTCCTCGTTGATGCCGTTGTAGGAGAGACTGATCGTGTTACCCAATCGCTTTGCCGGGGCAGACTGCCGTCTGCTGAGTCAAACCCCCTTGGCGCGCTGTTATCAGATGCGCCATCAGGGCGAGCGGTTTTTTGTCCGTCAGGCCATTGGTTCCCATCAGTTTTTGGGCATCGATCATTACAAGGTGCAGCGACTGCAGCACTTGGCGGCCGATGCCGGACTGGCGCCAGCCCTTCATTATGTCAATCCCCACAGCGGTTTGTTTATCAGTCACTGGCTAGGCGACGACAACTGGACTCAGCGTAACTTGTCGCCCCTATCACTGGCTCAGGGATTGGGTGGCCTGCTGGCGCGTGTGCACGCCTTGCCCACCGCCGGCTTGCCGGAGGCCGCGCTGCGTCTGGATATCGGTCTTCGGCTTCAGCACTATCTTTCACGCGTGTGCCGTCGCGATCCCCGTATCACCCCCTGTTATGAACAGGCCCGCCATCGACTGTCCTTATTGCCCGAGGTTCCCCTGGTGGTGTGTCACCATGATGTGCATCCGGGCAATCTGTTGGGCGAGTTGCCCTGGTTGGTGGATTGGGAGTATGCGGCCCTGGGGGATCCGGCCTTCGAGCTGGCGTTGTGCTGGGTGACAAATGATTTCGACCCGGCTGCCGGGGCTCAGCTGCTGGGCGCCTATGTGGCGGCCGGCGGCCAGGTCGAGGCGGAGCGGCTGACGAATTTGTTGCCGGTGGCGCGATTGCTGATTTTGCTGTGGAGTCAGCTATTGTGGGAAAAATTTGGTGATGACACCTTCTCTGGGCTGGTGAGCCAGCAAAGCCAACGACTGTTTACCCCGGAGGTCTGATGATGCGTCGCTGCCTGCTGTTGTGTGGGCTTTGCCTGCTGCTGGGCGGCTGCTCGGTGCGGCTCATGTACCACTGGCTGGACTGGGCCATCGCCTGGAAGCTGGATGACTATTTTCAGCTCAACAGTCGGCAATCGCGGATCGTGGATCATGAGGTGGACCGTTTCTTGAGTTGGCATCGCCAGGTGGAGTTGCCGGTTTATGCCAAGCAGCTGCGTCAGTTGGCGGATGAGCTCAAGGAGCCGCTCTCCGAGGCGCGTACCGACTACTATTTCGGCCTGTTCGAAGGGGATCTCACCCGGCTGGCTGACGGCGTGGAACCCTATGCCAACCGCATTGCCGCCAGCCTGCAGGATGAGCAAGTCTACCGTTACCTGGGGGATCAACGTACCAAGCAGGTGACACGGCGCAGCGACTGGGAGAAGGATGGAGGCAAGAAGCTGCAGCAGGACTTCTCCCGCAAGTTGCAAAAGAACCTGCGGCGCTGGATTGATGACATAGGCCCGGCCCAGCAACCCATCATTGCCCAGTGGGCCGCCTGGCAGAAGGAGCTCTATCCCACCTGGTTGGACTATCAGGATGTCTGGCTGGCTTCTCTGGAAGAGATGTTGAGCAAGCGGGGCACCCCTGAGTTCAGTGGTTACCTGCGCCGTCTGCTGGTGAAGGGCAAGTTTCTCGGCAATGGCCGCTTCGAGGGCTATGTGGACAGCCAACGTCAGCGTACCGTGCGCTCCTTGAGCCAGCTCTCCGCCAGTCTGGACGAGGGGCAGCGGCAATACCTGCGCAAGACCCTTTACTCCTTGGCGAACGATTTCTCCGCCCTGGCCAGTCGATGAGGCAAGTTTGATCCGCCGCAAGCTTAGCCCGCTGCGGCCCTTGGTCGGGATAGGCTAACCTGATATGGTCGTTACAATACGGCGCGATGAGGGAGTCACATGATTATCTATTTGCACGGATTCGATGCTACCAGCCCGGGTAACCACGAAAAGGTCATGCAGTTGCAATTCATTGATCCGGATGTCCGTTTTGTTCACTACAGCACCATACATCCGCGACATGATATGAGCCACCTGCTCAAGGAAGTGCACAAGCAACTGGCCATGAGCGACGATCCCAAGCCACTGATCTGCGGGGTGGGCCTGGGGGGCTACTGGAGTGAGCGGATCGGCTTCTTGTGCGGCATCAAGCAGGCGGTGTTCAACCCCAATCTCCATCCGGAGCTCAACATGGTGGGCAAGATAGAAAGACCGGAAGAATATGACGACATCGCCACCAAATGTGTAACCGAATTTCGTAAAAAAAATGCCGGCAAATGCATATGTATCCTTTCTGTTAACGATGAAGTGGTGGATAATGGCGCCACTGAACAGGAGCTGAAGGATTATTACAACATAATCTGGGATTCGACCGAGACTCACAAGTTCAAGAATATCTCGGCGCATCTGCAGGCCATCAAGGCCTTCAAGCTCGCCTGAACCGATCATTTCCACATTGGTAGGGGCTATTTGGCCCCTTCGTTTTTTGATGAAAGGTAAGCTGTTATGACCAAGATTGTCGTTGTCGGCGGGGGCGCCGGCGGCCTGGAACTGGCGACCAAACTGGGCCGCAAGCTGGGCAAGAAGGGCAAGGCCCAGATCACCTTAGTGGATCGCAACCGCACCCACCTGTGGAAGCCCCTGTTGCACGAGGTGGCAGCCGGTTCACTGGATGCGGGCATCGATGCCCTGAGCTACCAGTCCCATGCCCGCAATCATGGTTTTGAATTCCAGCTGGGCAGCCTCACCGGCATCAAGCGGGAAGATAAGCGCATCGTTCTGGCCCCCATCTACGGCGAGAAGGGCGAGCTGGTGCTGGACGAGCGTGAACTGGAGTATGACTACCTGGTCATCGCCCTGGGCTCAGTGTCCAACGACTTCGGCACTCCCGGCGTGCGGGACAACTGTATCTTCCTGGACAGCCCGGATCAGGCCTTCCGCTTCCACGGCCTGCTGATGAACCAGTTCCTGCAGTTTGCCAGCGATTGCAAGCCGGGGGATCTGACCTGCCAGCCGCAGCAGAAGGTGAAGATCGCCATCGTCGGCGCCGGTGCCACCGGGGTGGAGCTGTCCGCCGAGCTGTACAATGCGGTGGAAGAGCTGGCGGCCTATGGCTACAAGCACCTGACCCGTGACAGCCTCAAGGTGACGGTGGTGGAAGCCGGCCCGCGCATCCTGCCGGCCCTGCCGGAGCGCATCTCTGCCGCCGCCCACCACGAGCTGAGCCAGCTGGGGGTGGATGTGCGCACCGCCACCTTCGTCAGTGAAGCCACGCCCGAGGGGCTCAAGACCAAGGATGGCGAGCTGATCGAAGCCAACCTCATGGTCTGGGCCGCCGGCATCAAGGCACCGGACTTCATGAAAGAGATCGGCGGGCTGGAAACCAACCGCATCAACCAGCTGGTGGTGAAGACCACGCTGCAAACCACCCGGGACGATCATATCTTCGCCATCGGCGACGTGGCGGCCTGTCCCATGGGCGAGGAAGGCAAGTTCGTGCCGCCCCGTGCCCAGTCTGCTCACCAGATGGCCGATCGCGCCCTGGCCAACATACTGGCCATGATGCAGGGCCGTGAGCTCAAGTCCTACAGCTATGTGGATTACGGTTCCCTGGTCTCCATGAGCCGCTTCAGCACAGTGGGCAGCCTGATGGGCAACCTGATGCGGGGCTCCATGATGGTGGAAGGCCGCCTGGCGCGCTTCGTCTACGTCTCCTTGTACCGCATGCACCAGATTGCGCTGCACGGTTACATCAAGACCGGGCTGATGATGCTGGTGGGGCAGATCAACCGCATCCTGCGCCCGCGCCTCAAGCTGCACTGATTTACTACCGCACTCGCGCTGAGCACCTAGATTGAGGGGCCGTCTTTGACGGCCCCTTTTGCATGCCTGCGGTCTGCCGATGTTGTCAATCGAGCCGTTAGTCTTGGGAGCTATCAACTAGACTTGTTAGCGGTGGCTTATTTGTTTCTGAAATAAATCAGCTAGTTCACTGCTCGGGTTTCCTCTCTGTTACTGCCACCTCAACCCGAGTCCGGTGGCAACAGGAGTGCTCGATGACGGGACAAAATGAAAGTGGGGTCGTGGAAAACCCCCATAAGCTGCGCTTGCGCCAGCTGCGGCCTCAGGATTTTGACGATGTGCGCACCATCTGGCAGGAGGTGTACAAGGGGTTGGGGGGCCTGTTTCGCCTGACCCGGGACAAGTACCGCCAGCAGATCGCCCGCTTCCCCGAAGGCCAGCTGTGCATCGAGGACAAGGGGCGGGTGGTGGCGGTGGCCCTGGCCATGATCGTCGATTACCAGAGCTTCGGGGATGAGCATACCTATGCCGAGATCACCGACAACTGCACCCTCTCCACCCATGATCCCAACGGTGATGTGCTCTATGGCGTGGATGTGTTTATCCACCCGGATTACCGCGGCATGCGGCTGGGGCGTCGGCTGTACGATGCCCGCAAGGAGCTGTGCCGCAAGTTCAACCTCAAAGCCATCATCGCTGGTGGTCGGATCCCCAACTACCACCAATATGCCGACAGTCTGACTCCCGAGGAGTACCTGGAAAAAGTCGGCAACAAGGAGCTCTACGATCCCGTGCTGAGTTTCCAGCTGTCCAATGACTTCAAGGTCAGCAAGATCATGACCGGCTATCTGCCGGAGGATAACGACTCGGCGGGCTATGCCACCCTGCTCAAGTGGGTCAACTATGACTTCCAGGCCCGGGAGCGGCCGCTGGTGGGCGGCGTCAAGACCAACGTGCGGGTTGGCGCCGTACAGTGGCAGATGCGCCGGGTGGAGTCCCTCGACGATCTGTTGCAGCAGGTGGAGTACTTCATCGATGCCCTGGCGGACTACCAGGCCGACTTCGCCCTGCTGCCGGAGTTTTTCAACGTGCCCCTGATGGGGCAATTTCCGCTGGATACCCCCACCGCCGAAGCCATGCGGTTGCTGGCCAGCGAATTTACCCCGCCGGTGTGCGAGGCCATCGCCCGCATGGCGGTGCATTACAACATCAACATCATCGCCGGCAGCCTGCCCCTGATGGAGGAGGGGGAGATGTACAATGTGGCCTACCTGTTCCGCCGCGACGGTACCTGGGAGACCCAGTACAAGCTGCACATCACCCCCACGGAGCACAGGTTGTGGAACATGCGCGGTGGCCACCGGTTGCAGGTGTTCAATACCGATGCCGGCAAGATAGGCATCCTCATCTGTTACGACTGCGAGTTTCCCGAGCTGGGCAGGCTGCTGATGGATCAGGGGCTGCAGATCCTGTTCATCCCGTTCTGGACCGAGACCAAGAATGGCTACCTGCGGGTGCGTTACTGCGCCCAGGCCCGGGCCATCGAGAACGAGTGCTATGTGGTGATGAGCGGCAGCGTGGGCAACCTGCCTCGTCTCGATAACGTTAACATCCAGTACGCCCAGTCGGCGGTGCTAACCCCGTCGGACTTCAGCTTTCCCCATGATGCCACCCTGGCGGAGACCACCCCCAATACCGAGATGCTGCTCATCACGGATCTGGAGTTGGACAAGCTCAAGCGGCTGCGTCACCAGGGTGGCGTGCGCAACTACAAGGACAGACGCCACGATCTTTATCGGGTGGAGTGGATAGAAAACGACCAGGCGGAGGAGTCCTAGCCGACTAATCGGCCTTGTCGGCATTGCGACACTGTCCCACACAAGGGCCCGACAGCGGGCCCTTTTTGCCGTCTTTTCCCACGCCATGCCCATCAAAACCGCGCTTGTCTGCTGGCACCCTTCTTGATGTGACCTGAGCCAGGACAGCAGTAGGACACAAGATGAAGACAGTATTGAACTGGTCGGCCTATCACGAGCAGGGGCAGGGGGACGCCTATGCCGACATCCCGGCCCAGGGGGGCGATTTTGCCCGGGCGGTGGCGGTCTGCATCCGCAGCGGGGTTTGCGAGCAGGTGACCGCCAAGGGAGTCATGTGCCCCAGCTACCGGCTGATGCCGGCACCGGATCGCTCACCGGGCGGACGCATTCGTCTGCTCAAGCAGGCATTGAACCGGCCGCAGGAGCAGGATTGGCTCACCGATCCCGCCCTGGCGCAAGCCTTGGACTCCTGCATCGGCTGCAAGGGCTGCAAGCGCGAATGCGAGGCCTATGTGGACATGGCCACCATCAAGGCCGAGTATCAGGCCCAACTAGTGGCCCGTCATGGCAGCAGCCTGCGGGCCTGGCTGCTGGCCGCGGGGCCCTTGTGGCTGCTGCGCTTTCCCTGGCTGGCGCGGCTGCTGGCCTGGCGCAACCGCTCGCCACGCCTGCGGGCCTGGGGCGAGCGGTTGCTGGGGTTGGCGCGGGAGGCGGAGCTGCCGCTGCCGCTAACGCCCGGCTTTACCGAGGGCGAGGGCTGGTACGAGCCGCTGATTGCGGCACCCCTTCGTGGCGAGCTGGTACTCTGGGTGGACCCCTTGACCGGCCTGTTTCGCCCCGCCGAGGCCCAGGCGGCATTGTCCCTGTTGCGGCGCCTGGGCTACCGGGTCTACCTGCTGCCGCCGCAGGATGCGCGCCGTCGCCCTTATGAAAGCGGCCGGGCGGACTTCTCCATCGGCCGCATCCCGGCGGCCCAGCGGCATGCCCGCCATCTGCTGGCGGCCCTGGCCCAGCATCTGGCGGCGGGTCGCCCCCTGGTGGGGCTGGAACCTTCCAGTCTGTTGATGCTGCGGGAGGAGTACCGCCAGCTGTTTGAGCCAGCACAGCTGCCCGACGGGCTGGAGAATGCGGCGCAGCAGGCGCTGATGCTTGAAGAGTTTCTGGCCCGGGAGCTGATGGCCCACGGCCTGGAGCTGGCGTTCAAGCCCAGAACCGGCCGCCTGCTGGTGCATGCCCATTGTCATCAGAAGGCGGTGGGGGGCCTAAAGCCGCTGCGCCGGCTGCTCAAGCTCATTCCGCAGCTGGATCTGCAGTTTATCGAGGCGGCCTGCTGCGGCATGGCGGGCACCTATGGCATGGAGGCCGAGCACATCGCCGAGTCCCGGCAGATGGCGGCCCAGGCGCTGCTGCCGGCGCTGGCCGCCGCGCCTGAGTCGGATTTGATCAGCGGTGGCTTTGGCTGTGGCTGGCAGATCCGAATGCTCACCGGTCGGCCTAGCCTGGGGCTGGCCCAGGTGCTGCTGGGCCAGCTGGCGGACTAGTGCCGGATGGGGTTGGCCTCGGCGGCGGTCACCACAAACAGCCCCTTGAGCCGGCGGCTCTTGAACAGATAGCCGAGGCTCGTCAGCTGGGCCAGCAGCAGCAGGGCTACCGGCCAGCTGAAGGCGCCGTCACTCAGGTAGAGACCGTACAGCAGGTTAGCCAGCTCACCCAGGGCACTGATGAGACACAAGGGCCGTCCGCGCCGCCACAGGGCGTGGGCCAGGGGATGGGGGGCGCGCTGCCGGTAGGCCGAGGCCAGCCAGACCAGCAGGGCCGGGGTGCCCCAGCCCAATGCCCAGTAGAGCTGCACCGGATCCGGGTAGACCAGGCCGAGCAGCTCGGCGCTTTGTGACCGGCTGGCCAGGGCCAGCAACAGCAGCCAGTAGCCCCGGCACCACAACAGCAGGCAGAGCAGCCAGGGGCCGGGCAGCGGATGATCCCCCATGGGGGTCAGGGGCGAGTGCCACTGCCTCACGCCGCACCCAACTGGCCGAGCAGCTGTTCCAGCAGGCCAAAGCGGGCCTTGGCGTCCACCGCCGGCATGCCGATGCGCAACTTGGTGGGACCATCCATCTTGAAGATGCGCGGCTGGCTCTGCAGCAGGCTGACCACCTTCATGGGATCCACCTTGGTGTGCTCGGTGAATTCCACCAGGGCACCGCCGGCACTCACCTCGATGCGCTTGATGCCCAGGGGCGCCGCCCGCAACCGTTGGGCCGCCAGGGCCAGCAGGTGTTTGGCGGGCTCGGGCAACAGGCCGAAGCGGTCGATGAGCTCCACCTTGAGGTCATCCAGGGCGGCGGGGCTGTCGGCGCTGGCGATGCGCTTGTACAGCGACAGGCGCATGTTCACATCCGGGATATAGTCATCCGGCAGCAGGGTCGGCACCCGCAGATCGATGTCGGTGTGGCCGCTGAGCAGCTGATCCAGCGAGGGCTCCCGGCCTTCTTTGAGGGCGGCCACCGCCTCTTCGAGCATCTCCATGTAGAGGGTGAAACCGATGGACTCAATCTGCCCGCTCTGATCGTCCCCCAGCAGTTCGCCGGCGCCACGGATCTCCAGATCGTGGGTGGCCAGCACGAAGCCGGCACCCAGATCCTCCAGGGATTCGATGGCCTCCAGCCGCTTGACCGCATCCGGGGTCATGGCCTTGGGATGGGGGGTGAGCAGGTAGGCGTAGGCCTGGTGGTGGGAGCGACCGACCCGGCCACGCAGCTGGTGCAGCTGGGCCAGCCCCAGACGGTCGGCGCGCTCCATGATGATGGTGTTGGCGCTGGGCACGTCGATGCCGGTCTCTATGATGGTGGTGCACACCAGCAGGTTGTGGCGCTGGTGGTAGAAGTCGCTCATCACCTTCTCCAGCTCCCGCTCCCGCATCTGGCCGTGGGCCACGCTGATGCGTGCCTCGGGCAACAGCTCGGCCAGCTGTTCGGCGGTCTTGTCGATGGTCTCCACATCGTTGTGCAGGAAGTAGACCTGGCCACCGCGTTTGAGCTCCCGCAGCACCGCCTCACGGATCAGCGCCTTGTCGTACTCCCGCACGAAGGTCTTGATGGCCAGCCGGCGGGCCGGTGGCGTGGCGATGATGGAGAGATCCCGCATGCCGCTCATGGCCATGTTCAGGGTGCGGGGGATGGGGGTGGCGGTGAGGGTCAGGATATCCACGTCCGCCCGCAGGGCCTTGAGCTTCTCTTTTTGTCGCACGCCGAATCTGTGCTCCTCATCGACGATGAGCAGCCCCAGATCCTTGAAGCGAATGTCGTCGGACAACAGCTTGTGGGTGCCGATGATGATGTCCAGCTTGCCGTCCCCCAGGGCGTCCAGGGCCAGCTTCTGCTCCTTGGCGCTCTTGAAGCGGCTGAGCACCTCGATGCGCACCGGCCAGTTGGCGAAGCGGTCACGGAAGTTGTCGTAGTGCTGCTGGGCCAGCAAGGTGGTGGGCACCAGCACCGCCACCTGCTTGCCGCCGTGTACCGCCACGAAGGCGGCGCGCATGGCCACCTCCGTCTTGCCGAAGCCCACGTCACCACACACCAGGCGATCCATGGCCTTGGCCTGACACATGTCCCCCAGCACCGCATTGATGGCGTTGAGCTGATCCGGGGTCTCCTCGAAGGGGAAGGTGGCGGCGAAGCTGGCATAGGCCTGCTTGTCGTGGCGGAAGGCCAGGCCGGGCCGCGCGGCGCGGCGGGCGTAGACATCCAGCAGCTCGGCGGCAACATCCCGCACCTTGTCGGCGGCCTTCTTGCGCGCCTTGTTCCAGGCGTCGGTGCCCAGCTTGTGCAGAGGCGGGTGCTCGCCGCCGCTATAGCGGCTGATGAGGTGCAGGGAGGTCACCGGCACATAGAGCTTGTCCTGATTGGCGTACTCCAGGGTCAGGTACTCGGTGGCCAGGCCGCCGGCATCTATGGTCTGCAGCCCCAGGTAGCGGCCGACGCCGTGCTCCAGGTGCACCACCGGCTGGCCTATGCTCAGCTCCGCCAGGTTGCGGATGATGGCATCGCCGCTGGCGCCGCCCTTTTGCCGGTCACGGCGGCGGCGCTGGATCACCTTCTGCCCCAGCAGCTCGGCCTCGGCGATGAGGGCCAGGCCGGCGTCGCTCAGCACGAAGCCCTGCTGCAGCGGGCAGACCAGCACCCCCAGCGTCTCCTTGGCCTGGGCAAAATCACTCAGGCTGGTGAACTCGGGCAGGGGGTGACCCAGGGGGGCCAGCAGATCCCGCAGGCTCTCCCGGCGACCTTCTGACTCGGCGCAGAGCAGCACCCGGCCGGGGTACTCCGCCAGGAAGGCCTTGAGGCGGGCGAGGGGATCGGCGGCCTGGGCATCCACGGTGAGATCCGGCAGGGCCGCCACCGGCAGGTTGATGCGGCCGGCCTTGGTCTCGGCCGCTTCCGCCTGCAAATGGATCTGGGTGTAGGGCTTGATGGCGCCGAACAGCTGATCCACCGGCAGGTAGAGGGCCTCGGGGGGCAACAGGGGGCGGGCGGGATCCACCCGGCGGTTGGCAAAGCGCTGCTGCACGTCGTCCCAGAACTGCTGGCTGGCCGCCGGCAGATCCCCCTGGGTCAGCAGCAGGCTGTCCTCCGGCAGGTAGTCCAGCAGGGTGGCGGTCTGCTCGAAGAACAGCGGCAGATAGTATTCGATGCCGGCGGGCCAGTGGCCCTTGCTCACCTGCTGGTAGATGCACTCGGGGGCGCGGCTGATGTCGAAGCGCTCCCGGTAGCGCTGGCGGAAGCCCTCTATGGCCTCTTGATCCGTGGGAAACTCGTGGGCCGGCAGCAGGCGCACCTCGGCAACCGGGCTGCTGGAGCGCTGGCTGTCCGGATCGAAGGTGCGGAGGGTGTCCACCTCGTCATCGAAGAAGTCGATGCGGTAGGGCTCGCGCGACCCCATGGGGAAGAGATCCAGCAAGGAGCCCCGGGCGGCGAACTCGCCGTGCTCCAGCACCTGCTCCACCGCCAGGTAGCCGGCCTGCTCCAGCCGGCGGCGCAGGCCGTGCAGGTCCAGCTTGTCGCCGGGTTTGACCAGTAAGCTGAAGCGGTCGATGAAGCTGGCCGGCGCGCAGCGCAGCATCAGGGTGGCGATGGGCAGGATCAGGGCGCCTCTGGCCATGCGCGGCAGGCGATAGAGGGTCTCCAGGCGCTGGGAGATGATGTCCTGGTGGGGGGAGAAGCTGTCGTAAGGCAGGGTCTCCCAGTCCGGGAACAGCAGCACCGGCAGGTCGGCATCGCGCAGCAGGAACTGCAGCTCCTGCTCCAGGCGCAGGGCGGCCGGGGTATCGGCCACCAAAATGAGTACCGGATGCGGATGGGCTCGCACCAGCTCGGCGGCGGCCAGGGCCAGGCTGCTGCCTGGCAGGTTTCCCAGGGTCTGGCGTTCCCCGGCCCGGCTGGGCGGGGTCAGGTGAAACAATTGGCTCATGGCTATCGGGATCTAGAGTGAGTTGGCCCTTTGCTGGGCACGCAGTTTAAGCTGTTTGGATTGCACATGCAGGCTGGCGCGAATGAGCAGCTCCCTATCCTCGTCACGGATGCGGGCATATTCCAGCTGGAGGCGGTGCTGTTCGCCCTCGGGGCTGACCTGGGTCACCCGGCCGTAACAGAAGATGGCGGCCGCTTCCTCCTGCAAGAAGATCTTGAGCTGCACCAGCTGGTGAGGAACCAGGGGCAGTGCGGTGCACAGGGTCAGGCCGCCGGCACCGAAGCGTTCGGTATGATGCCGCTGGTGAGGCTCATCCTGCATGCTCAGCACGAAGCCCAGCAGTACGTTAATCTTCTGGGATTGCTGGTTGATGATGTCCACCAGGGGCTGCAGCTCGTCACTGAGGTTACGCAGGGCGCGATGACTGCCTACCTCAAGGTGGGCGATGCTGTTGCTCAGGCGAAAGGGCTCGGGCAATTCGGCCTCAAGTTGCTCCAGATCCGGCAAGGGGCTGCCCAGGGGCAGTGGGATCAGGTTCACGGCCAGCCGGTGCTGAATGCTAAAATACTCTTCGCTCAAGGCTATCCCCTTGTTGGCGCAACATCTTTGCATTTATTATCCGCTATCCCTCTTTAATAGCAACGCTTGGGTTTGGCGTGACATTTTCCATCTTCCAGCCGCTGAGCCTGGCCATCGGCCTGCGCTATGCCGGCGCCCGCGGCGAGGATCGCTTCGCCTCTTTTGTCTCCCTGTTCTCCACCTTCGGCATCGCCATCGGGGTGGCGGCACTGATCGTGGTCAGCTCTGTGATGAATGGTTTCGAGGGGCAGTTGAAGGGCCGCATCTTGGGGGTCATTCCCCATGCCGTGTTGAGTGACGCCGATGGCCGCCTGAGCCACTGGCAAACTCTGGCCGAGGCGCTGCCCAAACAGCCCCACGAGCTGGCCCGGGCCCCGCTCATCCGGGGTGAGGTGATGGCCCAGAGCCCGGGGGAGCTGACGGCACTCTCCTTGATGGGCATAGACCCCTTGCACTTCCCGGCCTCGGATCGGCTGGCCCAGCAGTTGGGGCCTGAGCTGCTGGCCAAGCTGACACCCGGATCCTTCAACATCATAGTCGGCAGCGGCATCGCCCGGCGCCTGACCCTGCTGCCGGGAGATCAGGTGCGTCTGCTCTCCGGCGAGGGCAGCCGCTTCACCCCCCTGGGGCGGGTGCCCAGCCAGCGCTTGTTCACCCTGGTGGGCAGCTTCGAGGTGCGGGCCGATGTGGACGAACAGGTGGCGCTCGTCAACCTGGAGGATGCCCGCCGCCTGCTGCGCTACGGTCCAGATCAGGTCAGTGGCCTGCGGTTGTGGCTGGATGACGCCTTTGCCGTGTCGCAAATCCACCCTGATCAGCTGCCGGACGGCCTGGTGCTGCACGACTGGCGGGAGGAGCGGGGCGAGCTGTTTCGCGCCGTGGCCATGGAGAAGCACCTCATGTCCCTGATGCTGGTGCTCATCATCATGGTGGCGGCCTTCAACATCCTCTCGGCCCTGGTGATGGTGGTGTTGGACAAGCAGGGCGAGGTGGCCATCTTGCGCACCATGGGGCTGGAAACCGGCGCCGTGCTGCGGATCTTCATGGTCCAGGGCGCCTGGAGCGGCATCATGGGCGGCCTGTTCGGCACCCTGTTGGGCTGTACTCTGGCCGCCTACCTCAACCAGGCCCTGGCGCTGCTGGGGCTCAATCTGTATATGGCCGCCGGCGGCCAGGGGCTGCCGGTGGTGATGCTGCCGGGTCAGATCGCCCTCATCAGCCTGGGGGGCCTGCTCATCAGCTTCCTGGCCACCCTGTATCCGGCCTACCGGGCCGCCGCCATTCGACCTGCCGAGGCATTGCGTTATGAATAAGACCCCCCTGCTCAGTTGTCAGCAGTTGTCCAAACACTATCGGGAAGGGGAGCTGGATACCCAGGTCCTGCATCAGGTCAGTCTGCAGGTGGCCGAGGGCGAGATGCTGGCGGTGGTGGGCAGCTCGGGCTCCGGCAAGAGTACCCTGCTGCACCTGCTGGGCGCCCTGGACACCCCCAGCAGCGGCCAGGTGTTCTTCCAGCAGGCCGATATCCACAGTCTCAAACCCAAACAGCAGGCTCGCTTTCGCAACCGGGAGCTGGGCTTTGTGTACCAATTCCACCATCTGCTCGGCGAGTTCAGTGCCCTGGAGAACGCCGCCATGCCCCTGCTGATCGCCGGCTGCTCGGTGGCGGAGGCCAAAGCACGGGCCACCGCCATGCTGCAACGAGTGGGGCTGGGGCATCGCCTGAGCCACAAGCCGTCTGAGCTCTCCGGTGGTGAGCGGCAGCGGGTGGCCATCGCCCGGGCGCTGGTGAACGAGCCCAAGCTGGTGTTGGCGGATGAGCCCACCGGCAACCTTGATCACAAGAGCGCCGAGAGCATCTATGGCCTCATGTGCGAGCTCAACCGCGAGCTGGGCACCGCCTTTGTGGTGGTGACCCATGACCGGGAGCTGGCGGCGCGCCTGCATAGGCGCATCACCCTGGTCAGTGGCCAGGTGGCGGAGGTGGTCTGATGTTCAAGCCTCTGGCCCTGTTTCTGGGGCTGCGTTACAGCCGGGCCCGGGCCCGCAGCGGCTTTGTCTCCTTCATCTCGGTGGCCTCGGTGCTAGGCATCGCCCTGGGGGTGATGGCCCTCATCATGGGCCTGTCGGCCATGAACGGCTTCGAGCAGGAGCTGCGCTCCCGGGTGCTGGCGGTGATCCCCCATGGCGAGGTGGAGGCGGTCGGCGAGCCGATCGCCGACTGGCATCAGGCCCAATGGCAGCTGCAAAAAGGCGAGGGGGTGCTGGCGGTGGCGCCGCTGATCCGGGTCAACGGCATGCTGGAGAAGGGCAATCAGATGAAGGCGGTGCAACTGCGTGCCGTGCTGCCGGAGGCGGAAACCGCCATCTCCGATGCCGATCACTACATGACGGGAGACGGGCTTGAGGCCCTCAAACCCGGCGAGAACGGCCTCATCCTGGGGCAGCAACTGGCCAAACGGCTGGGGCTCCAGCTGGGGGATGCGGTGACCCTGTTGCTGCCCAACAGCGATCCGAATCTGGCCATGAAGGCGCCGCTGCAGCGCCGGTTCACCCTGATTGGCCTGCTGGAGCTGGGGGGGCAGCTGGATGGCATGCTGGGCTTCATGCACCTGGCGGATGCCCAGGCGGCCCTGGGCTGGGGCGACAAGGTGCAGGGCTTCAGCCTCAAGGTCCGGGAGCTGATGCAGGCCCAGACCATCACCTTCTCTGCCGCCAACCGCTTGCCTTATCGCCTGTATGTGCGCAGCTGGATGAACTCCCAGGGCTATCTGTATCAGGACATCCAGATGGTGCGCACCGTCATGTATGTGGTGATGCTGATGGTGGTGGCGGTGGCCTGCTTCAACATCGTCTCCACCCTGGTGCTGGCGGTGAACGAGAAGCGTGGCGACATCGCCATCTTGAAGACCATGGGGGCGGGCAACTGGCAGATCCGGCTGACCTTCATGGTGCAGGGGCTGATGAATGGCCTGGCCGGTGCCATCGCCGGCGCCGTGACGGGCAGTCTGCTCTCCTTGTACTTGAGCGATCTCATCGCCCTGCTGGAGCGGCTGATTGGTCACCGCTTCTTGAACCCGGACATCTACTTCATCGACTTTCTGCCCTCCCAGCTGCACCTGACGGATGTGCTGCTGGTGAGCGCCGTGGCGGTGCTGATGAGCCTGCTGGCCACCCTGTATCCGGCCTGGCGGGCCAGTGGTCTGGCGCCGGCCCGGGAGCTGGGACGCTAGGCGCTGGCCTGACGCAGGATAGAAACAACAACGGCTCCCCAGGGAGCCGTTGTTGTTTTGCTGGTTCCCGCGAGGGATTTAGCGTGAGCCGTCTTTTTTCAGCCGCTGGGCCCAGCGGCGCTGCACCGAGATGCGCCACAGCAGCTGGATGCTCAGATACCCCACCAGGCTGCAGATCACCGCCAGCATGCCGCAACCAAGCAAGAAGGGCTTGCCGATGGTCTCCATCACGGTGACCAGCCAGTCCCAGCTCAGGTTCAGTTCAAATTGCACAGGTGGCATGCCCAGCACCCGGGCACCAAAATAATAGGCGAAGTAGAACATGGGCGGCATGGTCACCGGGTTGGTGAGCCATACCAGGGCCACCGACAGGGGCAGGTTGACCCGCAATATGATGGCGGCGCCAGCGGCCAGCACCATCTGGAACGGAACGGGGATCCATGCCATGAACAGGCCCACGGCAAAGGCACCGGACGCCGAGCGTCGATTCAGATGCCAAAGATTGCCATCCCCCAACCATTTGCTGAACATCCGCAGGTTTTTTTGCTCTTTTATCTTGGCCGGATCCGGCATCCAACGTTTTAGAAACTTCTTGGGCATCGCATCTACTTCTGTGTCTAAGGCGGGAACCCGGGGCACTGTGTTGCCCCTGTTTGCCTTGGGTGCCGTCTCTTGCTGGTGGTGGCCCCAGTTGCCGTCACCCGTCTGGGCACTGATTGCATGGCTGCTGGGACTAGTATGCCTGGCTAAAGGTGACAGACTGATGGCAGCCACCCTGTCAGGCGTGGGCTGGATGGTGCTGTTTTTTAACCTGCAACTGGCCTGGCTGGGCCAGCTCTACCAAGGCGAAACGCAACATACCATATCCGGCACCGTGCTTGAAAGCCGGGTCGAGGGCCAGACCGGCCAGCTGATTGTGGCCCTCTCCCAGCTGGATGCCAAGCCCCTTTGGCCGGTGCCACGGATACGACTGGGGCTCTATCCACCCCCGGCGGCCTTTACCCCGGGCGACAGCCTGAGCGCCCGGGTGCGGCTCGTGCCTATCCAGGGGCTGGGCAATCCGGTGGGCTTTGATGCCTTGCGCCAGGCACTGGGGCAGGGCATCACGGCGCGGGGGAGTCTCAAGCAGCTGCTCAGCCACGCGCCGGCGCCGCCGGATCTGCGCCAGCGTCTGCTGTCCCGGGCAAGGGCGGCGCTGGGGGAGGCGCCGACCGCCGGTCTGGTGCTGGCCCTGGTGTTTGGCGAGCGGGATGGGGTGGAGCCGGGCCAATGGCAGCAGCTGCGGCAGGTGGGGCTCATTCATCTGATGGCCATTTCGGGACTGCACATCGGCCTGGCCTGCGGATTGGGCTATCTGCTGGCCCGCCTGCCCCTGTGGCTGGGGGCGGGCTACTCGCCACGGCTGCCCTGGCTGGGCGGCGGCCTGCTGGCTCTGGGCTATGCCTACTTGGCCGACTTTGCTTTGCCGACCCAACGGGCCTTGCTGATGCTCTGCCTGTGGATCGGCGGTCACCTGCTCCGGCGCCGCTGGGGCCGCTGGCAGCTGTGGTGGCTGACCCTGGTGGGGCTCTTGTGTCTGGATGGCTGGGCGTTGTTTAGCACCGGCTTCTGGCTGTCCATCGGCGCCGTGGGGCTGATTTTTGTGCTGCTGTTTGTCTGGCCCAAGGCCGGGTTGTTTCGGCTGCAGCTAGGCCTGGGTGTTGGTTTGCTGCCGCTGCAGTGGAGCTATTTCGGCGGCCTCTCCTGGCTGGCGTTGCCGGTCAACCTGCTGGCGGTGCCGCTGTTTTGTCTCTGCCTCATCCCGCTGGCGCTGCTCAGTACCTTGTTGTTGCCGCTGTTCCCGGAGCTGGCTGGCCTGGGCTTGCAGAGCGTCGCCTGGTTGCTGTGGGCCTTGATGCAGCTGATCGACGGGCTCACCGAACGGCTCAATGGCTGGCTCTGGCTTAGCCAGTTCCAAGGCATCGCCGCCTGTTTGCTTCTGGCCGCCTGGCTGGTCTGGCGTTGGCCGGCGGGACGGCCGCTGGCGCTGTGCGGCCTGTTGGCGGTGTGCCTGCTTTGGGCCCAACCCAGGCCCCCCTGGCAGCTGACCCTGGTGGATGTGGGGCAGGGACTGTCGGTGCTGGTTCGCCAGGGGGACGAAGGGCTGCTCTATGACGCCGGCGATGCCTTCCCCGGCGGCTTCAACCTGGCGGAGGCCGCGGTCTTGCCCATGCTGCGCTGGCAGGGGATACGACGCCTGCACGCCCTGGTGGTGAGCCATGCCGACCGGGATCACAGCGCCAACTGGCAGCGGATTTTGGCGGCCCTGCCGGTGCAGCAGCTGATCTCCTCCCATCGCTGGACGGCCGATACCCAAGTCTGTCAACGGGGCCAGCGCTGGCGCTGGGGGAGCCTGACGCTGGAGGTGCTGGCCCCCTGGCAGGCGAGGGACGGTCAGCACAACGAGGACAGTTGCGTGGTGCGTATCAGCGACGGCCGGCAGGCCGTGCTGCTCACCGGGGATCTTACCGCCGGCGTGGAGCGGCGCCTGGTGGCGGCCGGCCAGCCCAGGGCCGACATCCTGGTGTCGCCGCACCATGGTAGCCGCTACTCTTCCATCCCCGATTGGATAGCGGCGGTAGACCCCGCCTTGGTGCTGCACAGCGCCGGGCAAGGCAATCGCTGGGGCTTCCCCCATGCCGAGGTGCGGGCCCGCTATGGCGGGCGGGCGCAGTGGGTGACGGGGGAGGCGGGGGCCCTCAGCCTGGCCTTCTGGCCCGAGGGGTGGCAGCTGGCCGCCTACCGGGCGACGGCGCCCTGGTATCAGCGACGGCCATTGGGTAGCCAATGGCTGCCCCTTGGTTGCGTGGCCCCTTGCCGGTAGAATGGCGGCTTTACTCCGCCAGCACTGAGATCTATGGACCATTCCAATTCCCTGCCCCGTAGCGAGCAGGACGACGCCGCCATCCTCAAACGCCTGCTGGGCTATGTGAAGGAGCGCAAGGCGGGCCTGGTATTGGCCATCCTGGGGATGGCCGGTTATGCCGCCGTGGATACCACCTTCGTTTACTCCATCCAGCCGCTGATCGACGAGGGTCTCTCCGGCAAGAATCCGGATGTGCTCAAGTGGATGCCGTTTTTCGTCATCGGCATCGTCTTCTTGCGGGGGGTGTGCAACTTTCTGTCCAACTACTTCATGGCCTGGGTGGGCAACCACGTGGTGATGAAGCTGCAACGCCAGGTGTTCAGCCACCTGATGCAGATGCCCATGCGCTTCTTCGATCAGCACAATACCGGCAACCTGCTCTCCAAGGTCACCTATGACGCCGGCCAGGTGTCATCCGCCGCCAGCAGCACGCTAGTCTCCCTGGTCCGCGAAGGGGCCACCGTCATCGGTCTGCTGGGGCTCATGTTCTACCACTCCTGGCAGCTGTCCTTGATCTTCTTCCTGGTGGGGCCCCTGGTGGGGGTGCTGATTGCCATCATCAGCCGCCGTTTCCGCCGCCTGAGCCGGCACATCCAGCAGGCCATGGGCAACATCACCACCGCCACCGAGCAGATGTTGCGTGGCCACAAGGAGGTGCTGATGTTCGGCGGTCAGCAGGTGGAGGCCCAGCGTTTCGAAGGGGTCAGCAATCGGGTACGCCAGCAGAACATGAAGCTGGTGGTGGCCGATGCCATCGGCTCTCCCGTGGTGCAGCTCATCGCCTCATTGGCCCTGGCGGTGCTGCTGTTTGTCGCTACCCTGGACGGGGTCAAGGAGACCCTGAGCGCCGGTACCTTCACCCTCATGGTCACCTCCATGATGATGCTGCTCAAGCCCCTGAAGAACCTCACCCAGATCAATGCCCAGTTCCAGCGCGGCATCGCCGCCTGCCAGAGCCTGTTCGGCTTGCTGGACATGGAAGGGGAGAAGGACACCGGCAGCCTGAGTCTGGAGCGGGCTCGCGGCGACATTCAGTTCCGTGGGGTGACCTTCACCTATCCCACCAAGGAGACTCCGGCGCTGCGGGATCTCAACCTGCATATCGCCCCCGGCAAGACGGTGGCCCTGGTGGGGCGCTCCGGCTCCGGCAAGAGCACCATCGCCAGCCTGCTGACCCGTTTCTACGATCTGCAGCAGGGCCAGATCCTGCTGGACGGTGAGCCCATCGAGGCCTATCGGCTGGCGGATCTGCGGCGCCAGTTCGCCCTGGTCTCGCAACAGGTGCACCTGTTCAACGATACGGTGGCCAACAACATCGCCTATGCGGCGCAAGATCAGTTCAGCCGCGAACAGATCGAGGCGGCGGCCCGGCTGGCCAATGCCCACGAGTTTATCGACAAGATGCCGGCGGGTTACGACACCCTGATCGGCGAGAACGGCGCCAACCTCTCCGGCGGGCAGCGCCAGCGCATCGCCATCGCCCGGGCTCTGCTGCGGGATGCCCCCATATTGCTGCTGGACGAGGCCACCTCGGCCCTGGATACCGAGTCCGAGCGGGCCATTCAGGAGGCGCTGGATCGCCTGTGTCAGAGCCGAACCACCCTGGTGATCGCCCACCGCCTCTCCACCATAGAGCAGGCCGACGAGATAGTGGTGATCGATGAGGGGGTCATAGTCGAGCGGGGCGATCACGCCAGCCTGCTGGCCCTGGGCGGTGCCTATGCGGCCCTGCGTCGCACCCAGGGCGGCGAGGCCGAGGCCGGGCAATGACACCCGGCTTCTGGTTTCGTCCCAGCCCCTGGCGCTACCTGTTGTGGCCGCTGTCCGTGCTGTTCGGTGCGGTCAGCCGGCTGCGGCGGGCCCTGTATCGCGCCGGTCTGCTGTCGGCCTATCGTTCGCCCCTGCCGGTGATCGTGGTGGGGAACCTCAGCGTCGGTGGCAACGGCAAGACCCCCGTGGTGATCTGGCTGGTGGAACGGTTGCAGGCGGCGGGTTACCGGCCCGGGGTGGTGAGTCGCGGCTACGGCGGCCAGGCGGCGCGCTATCCGCTGCTGCTGACACCCACCACCAGTACCGCCGAGGCGGGGGATGAGCCTGTGCTCATCGCCCGGCGCACCGGCTGCCCGGTGGCCGTCGCCCCCAAGCGGGCCGAGGCCGTGCGCTGCCTGGAGCAGCAGGGGGTGGATGTGATCCTCTGCGACGACGGCCTGCAGCACTACGCCCTGGCGCGGGATCTGGAGCTGGTGGTCATGGATGGCGAGCGTCGCCTGGGCAATGGCGCCCTGCTGCCCATGGGGCCGCTGCGGGAGGGGGCGGAGCGCCTGGCCTCGGTGACGGCGGTGATCTGCAACGGTGGCACGCCGCAGCCCGGCGAGCTGGCCATGACGCTGGTGCCGGCATTGCCCCGGCGCGTGCTGGATGACAGCACCGGACTGGAGGCCCGGGAGGTGGATGCCCTGGCGGGCATAGGTCATCCGCCGCGCTTCTTTGCCACCTTGCGCCAGCTGGGTTACCGGCTGGTGCAGGCGGTGCCCTTTGCCGATCATCAGGCCTTCGATGCCCAGGCACTGCATCAACAATTTAGCCAGCGGCCCCTGCTGATGACCGAAAAGGATGCGGTCAAGTGCCGGGCCTTTGCCCTGGCCGACTGGTGGTATTTGCCGGTGGCGGCTCAGCTGCCTGACGCCCTGGCCCAACGTATTCTCACTTTTATGAAGGAGCGCTCTCATGGCACTGGATCCTAAGTTGCTCGATATCGTCGCCTGCCCGGTCTGCAAGGGCAAACTGACCTATGACAAGGCCAAGGCCGAGCTGGTCTGCCGGGTGGATCGCCTGGCCTATCCCATCGAGGAGGACATTCCGGTGCTGCTGGAAAACCGCGCCCGTCAACTGACCAGCGACGAGTTGCCGGCATGAGCTTCGTGGTGGTGATACCGGCGCGTTACGACTCCACCCGGCTGCCCGGCAAGCCCCTGGCGGACATTCACGGCAAGCCCATGATCCAGTGGGTGGCCCAGCAGGCGCTGCAGGCCGGCGCCAGCCAGGTGATCGTTGCCACCGATGACGAGCGGGTGGCCCAGGCGGTGCAGCTGCCCGGTGTGGAGGTGTGTCTCACCGGCCGCCAGCACAACTCCGGCACGGAACGGTTGGCGGAGGTGTGCCAGCGCTACGGCTTTGCCGAGGACACCATAGTGGTGAACGTGCAGGGGGATGAGCCCCTGATCCCGCCGCAGATCATCAGCCAGGTGGCCAATAACCTGGCCCACAGCCAGGCACCCATGGCCACCCTGGCGGTGCCCATCGAGTCAGAGGCGGAGATCTTCAACCCCAATGCGGTCAAGGTGGTGATGGACGCCCAGGGCTACGCCCTCTACTTCAGCCGGGCGCCCATTCCCTGGGACAGAGACGGCTTTGCCCAGCAGCCCCGGCAGTGGCGTCAGGTTTATGCCCGGCATCTGGGGATCTACGCCTATCGCGCCGGCTTCATCGCCCGCTACCTGGCCTGGGAGGTCAGCCCGCTGGAGCAGATCGAATCGTTGGAACAGCTGCGCGTGCTCTGGCATGGCGAGCGTATCCATGTGGCCCTGGCCGAGGCGGTGCCGCCGGCCGGGGTGGATACCCCGGAGGATCTGGCCCGGGTCTGCGCCCTGGTGGCCGCCCGAGGTTGAAAAGGCGCCGCTCCCTGTGAGCGGCGTCGCGTTTTTCTGCTTACCCTCATCTGCTGAATCGATTCTTCTATGGTGGCTGCCCGAATGACGCTATGGTTCAGAAAGCGTTTTCAGTGGAGGTGTTGCCATGCAGGAAGTCAAACAGGTTGTTGTGCAGGAAGCCATGCCGATCGGGACCACGGTCGGCGAGTTTATCATCCGTCAGCAGGCGGACTTTCCCCATGCCACCGGCGAGCTGAGCTCCTTGCTCTCCTCCATCGAACTGGCGGCCAAGATAGTCAATCGCGAGATCAACAGGGCGGGACTGAGCCATCACATCCTGGGCTCCATGGGCCAGACCAATGTGCAGGGGGAGGAGCAGCAGAAGCTGGACTGGTATGCCAATGAGCAGTTCAAGCTGGCGCTGGCGGCCCGCGGCGAGGTGTGCGGCCTGGCTTCCGAGGAGGAGGAGGAGTTTGTCGCCTTCGACCCCTTGCAGGGGCGGCACTCCAAGTATGTGGTGTTGATCGATCCCCTGGATGGCTCCTCCAACATAGACGTCAACGTCTCAGTGGGGACCCTCTTCTCCATCTACCGGCGCCTGACACCGGTGAATACGCCGGTGCAGCAGCAAGACTTTCTGCAAACCGGGCGGGCCCAGGTGGCGGCGGGTTACATCATCTACGGCTCCTCCACCATGCTGGTGTACAGCACGGGGCGCGGGGTGAACGGCTTTACCCTGGACCCGTCCATCGGCAGCTTCTGCCTGTCCCATCCCCAGATGCAGATCCCGCCCCAGGGGCGCATCTACTCCATCAACGAGGGTAACTACCTGAAGTTTCCCGCCGGGGTGAAGCAGTACCTGAAGTTCTGCCAGGCCATCGATGCCCATGAGGGGCGGCCCTACACGGCCCGCTACATCGGCTCTCTGGTGGCGGACGTGCATCGCAACCTGCTCAAGGGCGGCATCTATCTGTATCCGTCCGGCAGCAATGCGCCCCAGGGCAAGTTGCGGCTGCTGTACGAGTGCAATCCGCTGGCCCTGCTCATCGAGCAGGCGGGGGGCCTGGCCACCGATGGGGTGACACCGATTTTGGATCTGCAGCCCCAGGCGCTGCACCAACGCACCCCCTTCTATGCCGGCTCCCGGGAGATGGTGTTGCAGCTACAGCAGCTGCTGGCACAGTACGGTCATTGACTGCTGGATACGCTGGCGGGCCAGGAGGTCACTGCGGCTGGTTTGAATCCCGCCCCAGTTGCGGGGCGGGGGATCGGCTTGCTCAGCCGTGTGGCGAGGGATCAGGCATTGAGGATCTTGCGGATTTCCTGGATGGAGAGCTTGTAATGGCGCGGGCACTCCTGCCAGGCGGCCAGCATACGCTGATACTTGTCCCGCATGGCCAGTTCGGCATCCAGGGCCTTGCCTGACTTGCCCAGGGCGGCAAACTTGCCCTCCTCATCCAGCACAAAGCAAACATAATCCGCCAGCTCCTTTTCATGGCCGCGAGAGTAGCCGATGTATTCCAGCCGGTTGGCGGCGATTTCTTGCGCCTCGGTGGCAGGCAGATTTTCGTATGAAACCTTTAGCGCGTGGTACATCTCCAGGGTGCTGTGCACCTCCCGGCAGGTCTCCTCGGTGAGGTGGCCGAAGGATTTCTCCAACTCCAGCAGCTCCAGGCAGTAACCCCGCTCTATGATGGTCTGGCAACGGCGATAGTGGGCGGCCCGTTCCGGATGCATGCCGATGAGGATCTCGTACTGGTTGCTGAGGATAAGGCGCTGAGCATGATTCATGTTCATGGGACTGTCCTGTTAGGTAAGGAAAAAAGCGGCGGCGCAGGGCCAATAAAACATGTCTCCATTGTGCGGGTTATTGTCCACATGGCAATGGCTTTTGCTTGGCCTTGTCATCGTGGCTAGGCCAGGGTCACATCGTGGAAAAATATCCCCAACAAGCTTACGGGGCCTGTTGTTTTCGCCCCGGCTGCATTAGCATGGCAACACTTTTTTGGGAGTGTGGCATTAGCATGTCGCGGATGATGAAAGTGGCCATGTTGGCCTTGCTCTTGGCGCTGTCCGGCTACTACCTGGCGGTGCTCTATCTGGCGGCTCATCCCAAGGTGAGCCTGGCCTACCGTTATTACTACCTGGAGCTCAAGACCCGCTTCTGGTCCCGTTATCAGACTCTGGCCTATGTGCCGGGGGCGCCGATGGATCTGGTGGTGGAGCGGGTTCCCTTCCTGACCCGTGAGGGCTGGCATATTCCAGATGAAACTGGCAAGGGGTCGCTCTTGAGTGAGCCCGGCGGCCTCTATTTTATCTTGCACAAGGTGGATGGTCCGCTGCGCTTGTCCGGTACCCTGACGGTGCCGGTGGCGGGTTGCACCTTGACCGTGGGGCAGGGCCGCTGGCAAGAAACCGTCAAGTTTGCCGAGGCCGGCAGCCAGTCCTTTGCCGTGCTGATACCCAGCGATGGCTTGGTGGCAGATCCTGACCAGCCGAACCTGGTGACCCTGAGCCCCTGCGAGCCCCTGTATTTCCAATCATTGATCATGACCAACCTTGACTAGGCCCTGCCTTGGAGTCCTGCATGTCTGAATTTGCCATGCCCTTTACCCTGACCTTGCTGGTTCCCGTTTTCAACGAGGAAGAAAGCGTCGAGACCTTCGTTAGCCAAATTGATGCGGCCTTGCCTGGTCTCAAGGAACGACTGGAGATCCTGTTCGTCAATGACGGCAGCCGGGATCGCACCCGCGAGGTCATAGAGACGCTGATCGCCCGTGATCCCCGCATCACACTGCTCAACCTGGCGCGCAACTTTGGCAAGGAGGCGGCCATGACCGCCGGTCTGGCCCATGCCCGGGGCGATGCGGTGATCCCGATGGACGTGGATCTGCAGGACCCGCCGGCGCTGATCGAGGAGTTTGTCCGCCAGTGGCAGGCCGGCTTCGATACGGTATACGGGGTGCGGGTGGATCGCTCCGCCGATACGGCGATGAAGCGGCTGACCGCCGGCGGCTTCTACCGCTTCTTCAATGCCGTCTCCACCACCACCAAGATCCCGGAAAATGCCGGTGATTACCGCCTGATGGACAAGCGGGTGGTGGCGGCCATCAACCAGCTGCCCGAGCGCAATCGCTTCATGAAGGGGCTGTTTGCCTGGGCCGGTTTCAAGTCCGTGGGGGTACCCTACGAGCGCCCGGCCCGCCAGGCCGGGGAGAGCAAGTTCAACTACTGGAAGCTGTGGAATCTGGCACTGGATGGGCTGTTTAGCTTCTCCAGCTGGCCGCTGCGGGTGTGGAGTTACATAGGTGCCGGTGTGGCCATGTTGAGTTTCCTCTACATGCTGATCGTCATCATCAAGGTGCTGGTGACCGGGGTGGACATTCCGGGTTACGCCTCCTTGATGACGGTGGTGCTGTTCTTTGGCGGCATGCAGTTGCTCTCCATCGGTATCCTGGGGGAGTACATAGGCCGCATGTTCCTGGAGGTGAAACAGCGCCCCGTGTACATCCTCGAAGGGGTCTACGGTCAGTATGCTCGTGAGTCAAAGCAGGAGACGGCATGATCTCCCGGGAGGAATTCTGGCGACTGTGCCGTTTCGGCCTGGTGGGCGGTGGCGCCACCCTGATCGACCTGGGCAGCTCGGCCTTGCAGCTCTGGCTGTGGCCTGGGCTGGCTGAAAACCTGGTGAGCACCGCGGCCTTCTTCGTCGCCTTCTGGTTCTCATTTTTTGGTCATCGCTACATCACCTTCCAGAAGCAGGGGGCGGCGAGCAAATTTTTGCTGGTGGCACTCTTCTCCCTGGCGGTGCGCAACCTCTTGCTGCTGGGGTTGCTGTGGGCCGGACTCAGTGGCCTGGTTCCGATCGTGATCGCTACCCTGGCGGTGACCCTGCTGACCTACCTGCTGTCCCGGATCTGGGTTTTTGTTTGACCGATTGTTGTTTAACAAGGAGACGTCGTGACTCGTAGCGACACCGTATCCATTCGCCACATGCCCCTGCACATAGGTCGGCGGGATTGGTTGCTGATGCTGCTGGCTTTCGTCCTTAGCCGGGTGCTCTTCTATGCCATCGGCTATTTTGGTGCCATGCACTACAACGTGGAGACCGACTTGGTCGATCCTATCCAACAGGGGCTGTTGGATTCAGTCGAGGTGGAGATACCCCAGATCTTCTGCCAGTTCGACTGTAGCTGGTTTCTGGGGATTGGCGATGTGGGCTATGACCCCTATCCCTTTGGTATGACCACGGGGCATGGCTCCAACTGGGCGTTTTTCCCATTGTTTCCCATGCTGGGCCACGCCCTCGGGGCACTGCTGGGGATCGGCACTCTCAAGGCCTTCTACCTGATTGCCAACCTCAGCTTCATGACCGCGCTGCCGCTGTTCTTCCTCTGCCTGCGCCAGTTGGGGCTGAGCCTGGAGCTGTCACGGTTCGGTGTGCTGTTGCTGGCCTTCTCGCCCTATTCTGTCTATTTCATCGCCCCCTATACCGAGGCCCCCTTCCTGGCCATGATGCTGGCGCTGTTCCTGTTTGGCTATCGTCATCAGTGGCTGGGGGTGGCCATCGCCGGCATCTTGATGGCGGCCACCCGTAACCTGGGGGTCATGGTGGTGTTTCCCGTGCTGGTGTTGGCGGTGCAGGAATATGGCTGGCGTGAGCTGCTGCGGTTTGGCGATCGCGGGCTGCGGGTGCTGCTGACCCTCTGGTGCATTCCGCTGGCGCTGTTTAGCTTCATGCTCTACATGCACTTTCATGTGGGGGATGCCTTCGCCTTCAAGCATATCCAGCTGGCCTGGGGACGCATCCTCGACAACCCGTTCGAGTATTGGTGGGACGGCTTCGAGACTGGCGGTCGCAAGTATTATCTGTCGGTGGTGATCCTGCTGGGCTGGTTGCTCAATGGCTATCTGTTTTGGCAGAAGCGCTATGGCGAGGCGCTGTTCATGCTTATTTGCATCTTTGTGCCCCTGATGACTAGCACCAATGCCATTCCGCGCTATCTGTTTGCCCTCTATCCCACCATGCTGGCGCTGGTGCTGCTGGTGCGCAACAAGCCCTTGCTGCGGCCCTTGATGCTGGCCTGCTCGGCCATGCTGGCCGGCTACTTCGTGGTGGCCTGGGTCAATGCCAAGTTCTTCGTCACCTGAACCGATTTACCCCAGCGGCGGCCTCATGGCCGCCAATTAATGTGGCTATTTTCTCGGAGGCGGGGAGTCAGCTGCCAGCGCTTTAGCTGGCTGCGGCTGAACCAGTAGCTGGCCCGTTCACCGATGCGAATGGGCAGGGCCGATGGCGCTGTGCCGGTCAAGATCTGTTGTGCCAACTGGCCGGCCAGTAGCCCTTGCTCATATCCCTGGATCACCAGACCGCCCACGGCTCCCTGCGGGCCGACACTGAACTCCCAGAAGGCAAACAGGGGCACAGGGCTGTGTTGCGCACTCCATTGCAGCACGGTCTCGGCGTCCACAGGCTGACCGCTTTCATCCTTGAGGGTATGGTAGAGCCCGACAAACAGGGCCCGGAACCCCTTGTCTTTGGCGGCCAACACTTGTTGTTTCCACTGCTGATAGTCGTTGGTCTGGACCAGATCCACCCGTAATCGGCCCAGAGTGACCTGCCGCTTGCTGCCGAAGTTGTCTCTCAGTGCCGTGCTGGCCACCGAGCTGGCATCAAACAGCACCTTTACCCGCCTGACTTCACCCAGCATCTGGGTCATTTCCACTAGGTTGCGCTTCATCAGCGGCCGCTCCAATACCCCGGTGATCAGGGGCTGACCATAGATGTCGCCATGCCTGGGATTGTCATTCATGCCCAAAAACACCACAGGGGTGCCGTGGTTGGCGATGCGTAGTGCCAGCAGGTCGATGGCGATGTCATCCCCCAGGATCACCAGATCCGGCTTGCGCTGCAGATAGGACTGCCAGGCCAGATCCCCTTGGGCGGCAAACTGGCTGGGAGGCAGGCGCTTGGTATCGAGGTAGACATGGGTGAGCTGCTGGTTGGGCAAGGAAACGGCCAAGCCACGGCTGTAATCGTGGATCCAGGGATGGCCAGGATGATAGCTGTGGATCACCAACACCTGAGCGGCTAGGCAGTAAGCACTCGATAGCCATAACAACAGCAGGCCGAGCCAGCGGGTCATCTGCATCTCCTTATGCGGATCACGAGCTGCCATCCTACCCCGATTTACTCAAAGTATCTGAGAAATAACGCAGAATTAAGCCAGACGCTTTAACACCTTGAGCCGTAATCGGCCCTGATGCAGCCGGGTTTCCACCTCGTCCCCTTCCTGTACCTGCTGGCTGCTGTGTAGCAACTGCCCCTGGCTATCGTAGGTGAGGGCATAGCCCCGGGCCAGGATGGCCAGGGGGCTCAGGTCCTGCAGGCGGGCGGCGGCCAGCGCCAGTTGCTGCCGTCCCTGCCGGGTCTGGCGCTGGATGCCCAGGCGCAGGCCATGTTCCAGCTGCGCCAGGGATTGGCGCTGCTGGGCCAAGCGATGGGCCGGGCTGCCCGCCAACAGGCGCTGACGCAACAGCTGCAGTCGTTGCTCGGCGGGGCGGGCCAGGCGCTGGCCGGCCTGTTGCAAGCGCAGCAGCAGCCGATCCCAACCCTGTTGCCGCTGCTGTAATTGGCGCTGGGGATCCTGTAGCTGCAGGCGGCGCGCCAGCTGTTGCAGTGGCAACTGCTGCAGCGCCAGGCGATGACGCAGGCTGCGCTCCAGGCGCTGGGCCAGCCGGGCCAGCCGCTCCTGACGATGGCCCAGATCCGGGCTCACCAGTTCGGCGGCGGCCGAGGGGGTGGGGGCCCGCAGATCGGCGGCAAAATCGCTGAGGGTCACATCCGTCTCATGGCCCACGGCGCTGACGATGGGGATGGGGCTGTGGGCGATGGCGCGCACCAGGCGCTCGTCGTTGAAACTCCAGAGATCTTCCAGGGCGCCGCCGCCACGGCCGATGAGCAGCACATCACATTCGTTTCGAGTCCAGGCCAGCTCCAGGGCCTGCAACAAACGCGGTGCGGCCTCGGCACCCTGCACCGGGCTGGGATAGATCACCACCGGCAGATCCGGCGCACGACGGGCCAGCACCTGCAGCATGTCGCGAATGGCGGCACCGGTGGGGGAGGTGATGATGCCGATTTGGCGAGGGTGGGATGGCAGCGGGCGCTTGCGCTCCACATCGAACAGCCCCTCGGCCTGCAGGCGCTGCTTGAGCTGCTCCAGCTGCAACTGCAGTTGGCCCTCGCCGAACAGCCGCATGCTCTCCACCACCAGCTGATAGTCGCCCCTGGGCTCGTACAGGGAGAGGCGAGCCTGCACCAACACCTGCTGACCCTCCTGTGGGCGGAAGGCGACCCGGCGGTTGTTGCCGCGAAACATGGCGCAGCGTACCTGGGCGCCGGGATCCTTGAGGCTGAAGTACCAATGACCGGAGCCGTGCAGCACCAGATTGGACAACTCGCCGGTCAACCAGACCAGGCCGATTTCATCTTCCAGCAACAGGCGGACGGTACGGTTGAGGCGGCTGACGGTGAACGGCTGGCTGGGTGTGGTCAACATGGGGCGGCTCATTTGTGACGGAGGCAACATTATGGAGAGGTCGAGGGGTCAAACAAACGTTTTGCTGAAAAAAACACAAAGTGCTTTACCTGCAGGGGGGAACTGCCTAGAATCTCGCTGCAATATTTTACCCACCTCCCACAACCGCTTTAGGTGAGATATTGCCATGTTACGGATTGCTAAAGAAGCCCTGACCTTCGACGATGTGTTGTTGGTTCCGGCACACTCCCTCGTTCTTCCCCATACCGCCGATCTGCGTACTCGCCTGACGCACGATATTCATTTGAATATCCCCATGGTCTCTGCCGCGATGGACACCGTCACCGGTGCTCGTCTGGCCATTGCCCTGGCCCAGGAAGGCGGACTCGGTTTCATCCACAAGAATATGTCCATCGAAGAACAGGCTGACAAGGTTCGCCGGGTCAAGAAGTTCGAGAGTGGCATAGTGGCAGACCCGGTCACGGTTCATCCCGAGATGACCATCGCCGACATCAAGGAACTGACCTACCGCAACGGCTTCGGTGGTTTCCCCGTGGTCACCGACAAGGGTGAACTCGAAGGCATCATCACAGGCCGCGACGTGCGTTTTGTCACCGACCTGTCCATGAAGGTCCACGAGGTGATGACCCCCAAGTCCCGCCTGGTCACCGTCCGGGAGAATGCCTCCCGCGAAGAGGTGCAGGCCCTGATGCAGAAACACCGCATCGAGAAGGTGCTGATCACCGACGACCAGTTCCACCTGACGGGCATGATCACCGTCAAGGACTTCCAGAAGGCCGAGCGCAAGCCCAACGCCTGTAAGGACGCCATGGGCCGCCTGCGGGTCGGTGCCGCCGTCGGTGCCGGTGCCGGTAACGAGGAGCGGGTCAAGGCGCTGGTGGAAGCCGGCGTGGACGTGCTGCTCATCGACTCCTCCCACGGTCACTCCCAAGGCGTACTGGATCGCATCAAGGCGACCCGTGAGGCCTTCCCGCAGCTGCAGATCGTGGGCGGCAACGTGGCCACCGCCGCCGGTGCCCTGGCACTGGCCGAGGCCGGTGTCAACGCCGTCAAGGTGGGGATCGGTCCTGGCTCCATCTGTACCACCCGTATCGTCACCGGTTGCGGCGTGCCGCAGATCACCGCCGTGGCCGATGCCGTGTCCGCCCTGGCCGGCAGCAATATCACCGTCATCGCCGACGGCGGTATCCGCTTCTCCGGTGACATCGCCAAGTCCCTGGTGGCCGGCGCCAACTGCGTCATGGTGGGTTCCATGTTCGCCGGTACCGAAGAGTCCCCCGGCGAGATCGAGCTGTTCCAAGGCCGTTCCTTCAAGTCCTACCGCGGCATGGGCTCCCTGGGTGCCATGTCCAAGGGCTCCTCCGACCGCTACTTCCAGTCCGACAACGCCGCCGACAAGCTGGTGCCGGAAGGGATCGAAGGCCGGGTACCCTACAAGGGCCTGCTCAAGGAGATCATCCACCAGCAGATGGGCGGCCTGCGCTCCGCCATGGGCCTGACCGGCTGTGCCACCATTGACGACCTGCGCACCAAGGCCGAGTTCGTCAAGATCACCGGTGCCGGGATCAAGGAATCCCACGTCCACGATGTGACCATCACCAAGGAAGCGCCCAACTACCGCATGGGCTAACCAGGCAGGCGGGGCAAAGGCCCCGTCTTGCTTTATTCCTTTCGTGTTTATCACCGGCACACGGCGTGCCGGTCAGTTAATTATCAGGGCCATCATGAGCAAAAACATTCACGACCAACGCATCCTGATCCTGGACTTCGGTTCCCAGGTGACCCAGCTCATCGCCCGCCGGGTGCGGGAGATCGGGGTCTACTGCGAGCTGTGGGCCTGGGACGTCACCGAAGAGCAGATCCGCGAGTTCAACCCTAACGGCATCATTCTCTCCGGCGGCCCCGAGTCCGTCACCGAAGCCGGCAGCCCGCGGGCGCCGCAATACGTCTTCGAGGCCGGCGTGCCGGTACTGGGCATCTGCTACGGCATGCAGACCATGGCCGAGCAGCTGGGTGGCAAGGTGGAAGGCGCCACCACCCACCGCGAGTTTGGCTATGCCCAGATCGAGGTGAAGGCCCAGACCGCGCTGTTCAATCACATCGAAGATGCGGTGAGCCCCGAGGGCGCCGCCCTGCTGGATGTGTGGATGAGCCACGGCGACAAGGTCGCGCAGATCCCCGCCGGTTTCGTCACCACCGCCACCACCCCCAGCTGCCCTCATGCCGCCATGAGCGATGAAGCCCGTCGCTTCTACGGCGTGCAGTTCCACCCGGAAGTGACCCACACCCGCCAGGGTGCCCGCATGCTGGAGAACTTCGTTAAACAGATCTGCGGCTGTGAGTCCCTGTGGACCCCCAGCACCATCATCGAGGATGCGGTGGCCCGCATTCGCGAGCAGGTGGGTGATGACGAGGTGATCCTGGGGCTGTCCGGCGGTGTGGACTCCTCCGTGGTGGCCATGCTGCTGCACCGCGCCATCGGCAAGCAACTGACCTGCGTGTTTGTCGACAACGGCCTGCTGCGACTGAACGAAGGCCAGCAGGTGATGGAGATGTTCGGTGACCACTTCGGTCTCAACATCGTCAAGGTGGATGCCGAGGAGCGCTTCCTGAGCGCCCTGGCCGGCGTCGCCGATCCGGAAGCCAAGCGCAAGATCATCGGTCGGGTGTTCGTCGAGGTGTTCGACGACGAGGCCAAGAAGCTGACCAACGTCAAGTGGCTGGCCCAGGGTACCATCTACCCGGACGTCATCGAGTCTGCCGCTTCCAAGACCGGCAAGGCCCACGTGATCAAGTCCCACCACAACGTCGGCGGCCTGCCCGAAGACATGAAGATGGGGCTGGTGGAGCCGCTGCGCGAGCTGTTCAAGGACGAGGTGCGCAAGGTTGGCCTGGAACTGGGCCTGCCCTACGACATGCTCTACCGTCATCCGTTCCCGGGCCCGGGCCTGGGCGTGCGGGTGCTGGGCGAGGTGAAGAAGGAGTACTGCGACCTGCTGCGCCGTGCCGATGCCATCTTCATCGAAGAGCTGCGCAAGGCCGACCTCTACCACAAGGTGAGTCAGGCGTTCGTGGTGTTTCTGCCGGTGCGCTCCGTGGGCGTGATGGGCGATGGCCGCAAGTACGACTGGGTCGTCTCTCTGCGTGCCGTGGAAACCATCGACTTCATGACCGCCCACTGGGCCCATCTGCCCTACGAGCTGCTGGGCCATGTCTCCAACCGGATCATCAACGAGATCAACGGCATCAGCCGCGTGGTCTACGATGTCTCCGGCAAGCCGCCCGCCACCATCGAGTGGGAATAATCCCGCGCGGATCGCACTGAGTGAGACAAAAAGCCCATGGAAACATGGGCTTTTTTATCTGATCTCTGCACACACTCTCTCGCCGCTCACCCCATCTTGATCTGATAGCGGGTACTCCTGCCGCCTCCTGGCAATTTTTCAAGACAGCCTTTCTCCAACAAGTCGGCCAGATGGCGTGTGGCGGTGGCTTTACTGACCTTGGCTACCTTCTGATATTGGCTGGCGCTGATGCCCTGCAAAAAACCGTTCTCGCCGCCGTCTAACAGCCGGTTCAGTACCTTAATTTGTTCGGCACTCAGCGGCTCGCTGCCGTGCAGTTGCCAGAACCGGCTCTTGGCCAGAGTACGGATGATCGCTTGCTGGGCCTGTTCCAGCGTGGCATTCAATGTATCCAGAAACCAGACCAGCCAGGCGGTGATATCCAGGCCGCCTTTCTGGGTCTGCTCCAGAACGCGATAGTACTCGGCGCGTTGTTCCAGGATCGCCACCGACATGGCATACAGGCGGATACTCTGGCTATCGGCCTGGGAGAGTGCCAGATCGGTGAGGGCGCGGGTGATGCGACCATTGCCATCATCAAACGGGTGCAAGGTGACAAACCACAGGTGGCAGATGGCGGCACGCAGCAGTGGATCCTGGCTGGGGTCATTTAGGCTGGCGTTGAACCAGTCGATAAAGGCGGCCAGTGCCGATTCGAGTCCCTGGCGTGGCGGCGCCTCGAAATGCACGGTCGGGCGATCCAGTCGTCCGGAGACCACCTGCATCGGCTCTTCACCGCGCAGCTGACCCACCCGCACTCGCTGCACTGTCCAGTCAGCGGCGGGAAACAACCACTGATGCCACTGCAGCAGGCGTTCCAGCGTCAGCGGCTGATGTCGATTGTCGATGGCATCAAGCATCATGGCGGCCAGACCTTCGGAGCGATCCGAGATGGGGTAGGGTTGTTCTTCGGATACGCCAAGCCGGCGGGCCAGTGACGAACGCACCGATTGGGCATTGAGCCGTTCATCTTCAATGGCCGAGGAGGCGAGGATATTGGCCAGCAGGATATCGAGCGCCTGGTCTTGCGTAGAGCCGTGAGCGCAATGGGTGCCAAGCAGCAGGCCGAGATTGCGTTGCGCCGCCCGTAGCCGTGGCTGTAGTGGTTCATCTTGCCAGCAAAAGTGCGGCCAGCCTTGCTGTTGCCAGATCCAGTTAGCGGTCATCTGCTTGCCTAGTCCTTTTCGGTTACACGATCACGCCAGATGAGCCGAATAGAACATATATTCGGCTCACGCAATGAGCCGATAATAGCGGTGATTCGGCTCACGACACAACCGGTATAGCGAAACGAGTCGGCAGGAGGAGTGCGCTATTCGGTCGAGGTTGCGGTGGGCACTGATAACTCACGGATTTTTAGCGGCTAAAATTCTATCCTTTGCCTCCATTCCATGATGAAGCTTGATCTGTTTTCGTGATGAATCACTGAGTTCGCATTAACTCATTGATGAGTCGATTGTTTTACATGAATGAGTCAATGGTATGGTTCCAATAGTGGACTCTTCTCAGTAAAGTTGAAAAGACAGTTTTTACCCCAGTACGTCAGCGTCTAGAGATCCTGCGGCGATTCATGAGGAATAAGTGGTGGCAATTTTTGACATTGAAAAAGACGACTTGCTCCGCTTATCCGATCTTCAACTAGAAGAGTTGATTGCCCGCCTCGCCGAGGCCGAAGTGGCTGCGCATGGTCATAGCCCTGCGTATGTAAACTGGTCCGGTTCAATCAATGCGCCTGATGGAGGCATTGATATTCATGTGCAAGTCCCGGTTGAACAGTTGAAAACAGGTTTTCTGGAGAGGTCCAATACGATCCTTCAGGCTAAAAAACATTCGATGTCGAAGGCCTCTATCAGCAAAGAAATGCTCACCGATGGGCAATTGTCGCCGACGATATCTGAGCAAGCTGCCAGGGGCGGAAGCTATATCATCGTCAGCTTGGAGGATAATTGTTCTCCTCTTATGAAGGAGGATCGCCTCCAAGCTATGCAGGATGCAGTAGCCGGTGATCCTAATGGCGGCAATCTTCACCTAGACTTCTAAGACCGCGCAAAACTGGCGCAATGGCTGCGACAACACCCGTCGATCATGCTCTGGGCAAAACGAAAGCTGGGTCAGGGATACTCTGGTTGGCAGCCATACGGTGCCTGGAGTAATCCACCTGAGGGGACAACTGACACATTGATTTCAGCCCCTGGCGTCACTGTTACTCTGCCATCAGAAAAAGGGTTAACGCTCAGTATTAGTGATGCTATCGATCCAATGCGAGAGCTGATTCGGTCCACAAAGAAGGCGGTTCGCATCACGGGGTGAATCGCCACCGGTTTTCTAGACACCTCACAGTTAGATAAACTAACGCAAAGAGAGGTGTTTCAATGAGCG
>NZ_BAABFC010000015.1:0-20120 GCF_039540575.1 Pseudaeromonas paramecii | reverse complement strand
CAGTCTGGACTACCTGCCCCCAATCAGTCGTCTTCAATCCGTGAACAACCTGGTGGGTTTACACACCTAGCCGCTCCACCTGACTGAACAAGGCATGAACCAACTTGGCATTGTCACCATGCCAGGCTTGTCAGCCCAAGAGCCCTGCCCTATAAACAAGCTCCCGTATCTGGAGTGACACGATGGACAACATCACCATACTGCTGAAGGTCAGCGGCCTCACCTTCCTGAGCCTGCTGCCCATGGTCAACCCTCCCACCACCGCCACCCTGCTGCTGGGGCTGAGCAAGGGCATGTCCCGAGAGCAGCTCAAGCGCACGGTCAACCTGACCACCGTCTATCTGTTTTGCACCCTGGTGGTGACCCTGTTTATCGGTTCCGGCATCTTGGAACTATTCGGCATCTCCATGCCCGGCCTGCGACTGGCGGGGGGTCTGGTGATCGGCTTCATCGGCTTTCGCATGCTGTTTCCCCAGCCAGGGTCCGGCAACCAGCAGCACGATGGCCAGAGCATCGCCTTCGTGCCGCTGACCATGCCCAGCCTGTGCGGCCCCGGTACCATGGCGGTGATCATCAGCGGCGCCTCACAACTGGCCGCCGTGGCGGACGAGCTGCCTCGCATTCCCCTGTATGGCGGTGTCATCCTGGGCTTCGTGCTCATCAGCGCCTTGGCCTGGGGGGTGCTGCGGCTGGCAGACCCGGTGTGCCGTCTGCTGGGGCAAAGCGGCATCGACGCCATGACCCGCATCATGGGCTTCCTGCTCATCTGCATGGGGGTACAGTTCGGCATCAACGGCGTGATGGAGCTGGCGCAAGATCCCGCCTTTGCCGGTTAATTCTAGGCCGGCACGGCGCCCCGACGGCGCAACGGCAACTGGCTCAGCACCACCCCCACCAGCACCAGACTGGAGGCCATCAGCTGGGTGGAATTGAGGGTTTCCCCCAGCACCAGGTAGGCAAACAGCAGGGTGAATACGGGGATGAGGTTGATGTAGGCATTGGCGATGGTCACCGGCATCTTGGTGATGGCCCAGTTGAACAGCAGATAGGCCCCCAGGGTGATGCAGGTGCCCAGATAAAAGATGATCCCAAGCTCCATGGCGCCCACCTGCTGCGGCCAGGGCTCTGTCAGGGCCAGCGGCAAGAAGAACAGGGTGCCGGTGAAGGCCTGCAAGGAGGTGAGGGTCAAGGGGCTGTAGCGGCTGGACATCTTCTTCAATACCACAGAGTAGACGGCGGCACAGAGCATGGCACCAAACTCCAGCAGGTTGCCCAGCAGCGGGTTGCTGGCGTTGTCACTCTGGGTGCCGGACAGGCTCAGCACTGTCACCCCGGCCATGGCCAGCAGGAAGCCCAACCACTGACGGGCAGCCACCCGCTCCCCGAGCATGAAATAGGCCACCAGCCCCACCAGCAGCGGCAGGGTGGAGGTGATCATGCCCGCCTGACCGGCGGTGGTGAAGCGCAGGGCATTGGCCTCCAGCAAAAAGTAGAAGCAGGGCTCCGCCAGGGTCATCAGCAGCAACCAGCGCCAGTCGCCGGCCTGATAACGGAACTTGCCCAGCCCCTTGTACATCAAGAGGAAACAGCAGCTGGCCACCAGCATGCGGCCGAAGATGACCTGACCCGGCCCCCAGATGGCCAGAATGTGTTTGAGGGCGATGAAGGCGCTGGCCCACAGGGACATGGCCAGGGTGAGGGACGCCAGGGGAAGCAAAGGCACGATACGACTCCAGCAAAACGCAGCAGCCTGCCAGTGTACTGGCTGGATCCCACGGCCGGTAGGGGTCAATCTGGATATTTATGCTGGCCAGCCCCCTCTGGTTAACCGGCAGAAGACCCGCGGTTTTTGGGTTGTTATGACGCGGGCAAGCGCCGATAATAAGGGCCGATTTTTCCCGGCTATGCGTTGTGAATGACAGACTATCTGCTGCTACTGATCAGCACCGTGTTGGTAAACAACTTCGTGCTGGTCAAGTTCCTGGGCTTGTGTCCCTTCATGGGGGTCTCCCGCAAACTGGAGCCGGCCGCCGGCATGGGCCTGGCCACCGCCTTCGTGCTGACCCTCACCGCCATGCTCACCTATCTGGTAGAGCACTGGCTGCTGGCGCCCCTGGGGCTGGGTTACCTGCGGATCATGGCCTTCATCCTGGTGATCGCCGTGGTGGTGCAATTTACCGAGATGGTGGTGCACAAGACGAGCCCGGCCCTCTACCGGCTGCTGGGCATCTATCTGCCCCTCATCACCACCAACTGCATCGTGCTGGGCCTGTCGCTGCTGAACGTCACCAGCGGCCATGATTTTCTCGCCAGCCTGATCTACGGCCTGGGTGCCGGCCTGGGCTTTTGCCTGGTGCTGGTGCTGTTTGCCAGCCTGCGGGAGCGGCTGGCGGCGGCGGATGTGCCCCTGCCCTTTCGCGGCATCGCCATCGCCATGATCACTGCCGGCCTGATGTCGCTGGCCTTCATGGGCTTTACCGGACTCATCAAACCCTGACCATGAGCCATTTCCTAGTCGTCATACTGCTGTTTGCCCTGCTGGCCCTGGTGTTCGGCCTGATCCTGGGCTATGCCGCCATCCGCTTCAAGGTGGAGGCCGATCCCATCGTCGATCAGATCGATGCCCTGCTGCCCCAGACCCAATGTGGTCAGTGCGGCTATCCCGGCTGCCGCCCCTATGCCGAGGCGGTGGCGAATGGGGATGCCATCAACAAGTGCGTGCCCGGCGGCGAGCCCACCATCAACAAGATTGCCGATCTGTTGGGCGTCGAGCCCCCCCAGGGTGAGGGCCCGGTGGCAGCCCCGGTCAAGAAGGTGGCCTTCATCCATGAGGATCGTTGCATCGGCTGCACCAAGTGCATCCAGGCCTGTCCGGTGGATGCCATCGTCGGCGCCGCCAAGCTGATGCATACCATACTGCGTCAGGAGTGCACCGGCTGCGATCTGTGCGTCGACCCCTGCCCCACCAACTGTATCGAGATGATTGAATTGCCCCAGACCCCGGACACCTGGCAATGGGAGCTGGCGCGGATCCCAGTTAAGGTAGTAGATAAGCATGAATAGCCTGCTGGAACAGATCCGCAAGGGCAAGCTGTGGGACTTCCATGGCGGCATCCATCCTGAGGAGCACAAGCAGCTCTCCAGTCAAACCAGCCTGCTGGAGGCGGGCCTGCCGCCCCTGCTGGTGCTGCCCCTGAAGCAACATATCGGCTCACCGGCCGAGCTGTGCGTCCAAGTGGGGGATCGGGTACTGACGGGCCAGCCCCTCACGGCTCCCAGCTCCCCCATGCAGGTGCCCATCCACGCCAGCAGCTCAGGCACAGTGGTGGCCATCGAGGAGCATACCGTCGCCCATCCGTCGGGCCTCAGCGAACCCTGCATCCTGATCCAGACCGATGGCCAGGACAGCTGGCGGCCGCGGGATCCCTGGCCAGACTATGCCGAGCGCGGTAACGATGAGTTGCTGGCCCGCATCCATCAGGCCGGCATCGCGGGCTTGGGCGGCGCCGGTTTTCCCACCGACATCAAGCTCAAGGGCGCCCAGGCCTATGCCCAACGCGAGCCCCTGCCGCTGCTGATCGTCAATGGCTGCGAATGCGAGCCCTATATCACCGCCGATGATCGCCTGATGCGGGACGAGGCCGCCGCCATCGTCGAAGGGATCACCCTGCTGCAGCAGATCTTAAGACCCCAGCTGACCCTGATCGCCATCGAGGACAACAAGCCCGAGGCCATCGCCGCCATCAGGGCCCAGGTGAAGAACGCCCATACCCTGGTGAAGGTACTGCCCACCAAGTACCCCTCTGGTGGCGAGCGACAGCTCATCGAAATACTCACCGGCCGCCAGGTCCCCAGCGGCAAGCCCCCCAGCGAGATGGGCATACTGGTGCAAAACGTTGGCACCCTGTACGCCATCCGTCAGGCGGTGGTGGAAGACGAACCCCTGATCCGCCGGGTGGTGACCCTGACCGGCGACCGCCTGGCCCAACCGGGCAACGCCTGGGTACGACTCGGCACCTCGGTGCGCTGGCTGATGCAACGCTTCGGCCTGGATCCCGAGCCCGGCCAGCGGGTGATCATGGGCGGCCCCATGATGGGCTTTACCCTGCCCCACGCCGATGTACCCGTGGTGAAGACCAGCAACTGCCTGCTGGCCCCCAGCCAGCGCAGCCTGCCCAGCCGGGATGAGGAGATAAATTGCATCCGCTGCGGTCAGTGTGCCGAAGCCTGTCCCGCCAGCCTGCTACCCCAGCAGCTGTACTGGTACAGCAAGGCCGGCGAGCTGGACACCGCCGAGCAGTACCGGCTGTTTGACTGCATCGAATGCGGCGCCTGTGCCTGGGTCTGCCCCAGCAACATTCCCCTGGTGCAGTATTACCGCCAGGCCAAATCCCAGCTGCGCAACCAGCGCCAGGAGCAGGCCCAGGCCGAGCGGGCCAAGCAGCGTTTCGCCGACAAGCAGCAGCGCCTGGAAGAGGAGCGACTGGAGCGGGATCGGCGGATGCAGGCGGCCAACGAGGCCCGCCGTGCCCAGCTTAAAGACGCCGGTGGCGAGGATCCGGTGGCCGCCGCCCTGGCCCGGATCAAGGCCAAGCAAGCCGCCCAGGCCGTGCCGACCGTCGCCGAGGATCCCATCGCCGCCGCCGTGGCCCGCGCCAAGGCCAAGAAGGCCGCACGGGAGGCCGAGGCGCCTGAGGTGACGCCGGCAGCCACGGCAGACGACGCCTTGGCCAATCCCGAAGCCAGCCCGGCGTCTGAGGCCCCGGCAGCCGATCCCCGCCAGGCCGCGGTCGCCGCCGCCATCGCCCGGGCCAAGGCCAAGAAGGCCGCCCGGGAGGCCGACGCACCTGAGGTGACGCCGGCAGCCACGACAGACGACGCCCCGGCCAATCCCGAAGCCAGCCCGGCGTCTGAGGCCCCGGCGGCCGATCCCCGCCAGGCCGCGGTGGCCGCCGCCATCGCCCGCGCCAAGGCCAAGAAGGCCGCCCGGGAGGCCGACGCGCCTGAGGTGACGCCGGCGGCTACGGCAGACGACGCCCCGGCCAATCCCGAAGCCAGCCCGGCGGCAGAGGCCCCGGCTGCCGATCCCCGCCAGGCCGCGGTGACCGCCGCCATCGCCCGGGCCAAGGCCAAGAAGGCCGCCCGAGAGGCCGCCGCAGACAACAGTGCCCCGCCGGTGCCGCCCTCATCCAAGGAGTCCGACTGATATGGCCTTTAGCCTTGCCATCTCACCCCACAGCCACAGTCAGCAGACCACCGGCCGCCTGATGCGCCTGGTGTTGCTGGCCCTGCTGCCGGGCCTCATCACCCAGTGGTTCCTGTTTGGCTGGGGGGTGATCTTCCAGCTGCTGCTGTGTGGCGCCACGGCCCTGGCGACCGAGGCCCTGGTGCTGCGCCTGCGCCAGCGGCCCCTGACGCCGCTGTTTGACAGCAGTGCCCTGCTCACCGCCAGCCTGCTGGCGGTGGCCCTGCCGCCCCTGGCTCCCTGGTATGTGGCGGTGATCGGCAGCGCCTTCGCCATCCTGGTGGCCAAACAGCTGTACGGCGGTCTGGGGCAGAACCCCTTCAACCCGGCCATGGTGGCCTATGTGCTGCTGCTGGTCTCCTTCCCCGGCGACATGACCGGCTGGCTGCCCGCTCCGGGCTTGGCGGAATTTTCCGTGGCCCTGCCCGATGCCGCCAGCGCCATCTTCACCGGCTTCACCCCGGATGGCTACAGCGTGCATCAGCTCAAGCTGGCGGCGGATGGCACCACCATGGCGACCCCGCTGGACACCCTGAAGACCGGGCTCAAGCAGGGCCATGCCCTGGCCGACATCCAGGCCGGCCCCACCTTCAGCCACTGGGCCGGCGCCGGCTGGCAGTGGATCAACCTGGCCTACCTGATGGGCGGCCTGTTCCTGGTCGCCACCGGCACCATCGCCTGGCAGATCCCTGTGGGTCTGCTGCTGGGTCTGGGGGGCGCCGCCAGCCTGGCCTGGGGCCTGGCACCGGATCACTTCGCCTTGCCGACCCTGGATCTGTTCTCTGGCGCCACCATGCTGGGGGCCTTCTTCATCGCCACGGATCCCGTCACCGCCGCCACCACGGTGCGCGGCCGCCTGATCTATGGCCTGCTGATTGGCCTGCTGGTCTTCCTCATCCGTCACTTTGGCGGCTACCCGGACGGCATGGCCTTCGCCGTGCTGCTGGCCAATATCGGCGTGCCCCTGCTGGACAAGCTGACCCGGCCCAAGGCCTATGGGGAGGTGCGCTGATGCTGGCCTCCATGCAACGCAACGGCCTGCGCCTGGCCCTGTTCGCCGTGGCCACCACGGCCCTGGTAAGCGGCATCCAGTGGCTCACCGCCGAGCCCATCGCCCAGCAGCAGTCGGTGCAGCTCAAGGCCACCCTGGGCCGCATGTTGCCCGAGGATCGCTTCGACAACGATCTGCTGGCCAGCTGCCGCATGATCACCAGCCCCCAGTATCTGGGGGACACCCAGCCCCACCCGCTCTACATCGCCAGCCTCAAGGGTAAGCCCAGCGCCTACATCATCGAATCGGTGGCGGCCGAGGGCTATGGCGGCAGCATCAAGCTGCTGAGTGCCGTGGATGCCCAGGGGCGGCTGCTGCGGGTGGAGGTGCTCAACCACAACGAGACCCCGGGCCTGGGCGACAAGATAGAGAGGCGCAAGAGCAGCTGGCTGGACCGCTTTGCTGGTCAGCGGCTGCAAGGCCGCGACGACCCGCGCTGGGCGGTGGACAAGGACGGCGGCATGTTCGACAGCTTCACCGGCGCCACCATCACCCCCCGCGCCGTGGTCAAGGGCGTGCGCCAGCTGTTGTTGCTGCTTAAGGATGATCCCAAGAGCCTGACCCAGGCTCCCCCCTGCCAGGAGTTGCCATGAGCGAAACCCCGTCCTCAGTGAGCCCGTCAGAGGCACAGAGCACCCTGCATCAGGGCTGCGGCGTGCCCGGCCCGCGGCTGATCAATCCGGCCATCAAGGAGATCGCCTTGCAGGGGTTGTGGAAGAACAACCCGGCATTGGTGCAGATCCTGGGCCTGTGCCCCGTGCTGGCGGTGACCAGCACGGCGGTCAACGCCCTGGGGCTGGGGCTAGCCACCACGCTGGTGCTGGTGCTCTCCAACCTGGCGGTCTCATTGGTGCGCCAGTGGGTACCCAACGAGATACGCATTCCGGTGTTCGTCATGATCATCGCCGCCTTCGTCACCTGTGTGCAGCTGCTGATGAACGCCTACCTGTTTGGCCTCTATCAGGCCCTGGGCATCTTCATCGCCCTCATCGTCACCAACTGCATCATCATTGGCCGGGCAGAAGCCTTCGCCAGCCGCAACCCGCCGCTGCTCAGCGCCTTCGATGGTCTGATGATGGGGGTAGGCTTCACCTGCGTGCTGCTGGTGCTGGGTGGGATCCGGGAGGTGCTGGGTCAGGGCACCCTGTTTGACGGCGCCGATCAGCTGCTGGGCCCCTGGGCCGCCAGCCTGCGCATCGTGGTTTACCACACGGATGCCGGCTTCCTGCTGGCGATCCTGCCGCCGGGCGCCTTCTTGACCCTGGGCTTTCTCATCGCCGCCAAGAACGCCATCGACGCCCGGTTGCGCAAGCCGGCCCAGGCCAAGGTGGAGATCACCCGCGCCCGGGTGACCCAGCTCTAAGGAGTGCCATGAACAAGGACAAGCGCCGCCAGATCCTGGAGCGGTTGCGGGAGGCCAACCCCCACCCCACCACGGAACTCAACTACAGCAGCCCGTTCGAGCTGCTGATTGCCGTCATCCTCTCCGCCCAGGCTACCGACGTGGGGGTCAACAAGGCCACAGATAAGCTATTTGTGATCGCCAACACCCCCGCCGCCATCCAGGCCCTCGGATTGGAGGGGTTGAAGCAATACATCAAGACCATCGGCCTGTACAATGCCAAGGCTGAAAACATTCTCAAGACCTGCGCCATCCTGCTGGAACAGCATGGCGGCCAGGTACCGGAGAGCCGGGAGGCCCTGGAGGCCCTGCCCGGGGTAGGCCGCAAGACCGCCAACGTGGTGCTCAACACCGCCTTCGGCTGGCCCACCATCGCCGTGGATACCCATATCTTCCGGGTCTCCAACCGCACCGGCTTTGCCCCGGGAAAGAATGTCAATCAGGTGGAAGAGAAGCTGCTGAAGGTGGTACCGGCAGAGTTCAAGCAGGACGTGCATCACTGGCTGATCCTGCATGGCCGCTACACCTGCCTGGCGCGCAAGCCCCGCTGCGGCTCCTGTCTCATCGAAGATCTATGCGAATTTAAAACAAAAACAGAACCGGAGGGATAAAACCTATGCGTATTCTTCACACCATGCTGCGGGTGGGCGATCTGGATCGCGCCATTGATTTCTACACCCGTATCCTCGGCATGAAACTGCTGCGCAAGAGCGAAAACACCGAGTACAAGTACACCCTGGCCTTCGTCGGCTACGGTGATGAGAAAGACGAGGCGGTGCTCGAGCTGACCTACAACTGGGGAGTCACCGAATACGAGATGGGCGGCGCCTTCGGCCACATCGCCATCGAGGCCGACGACATCTACGCCACCTGTGAGGCCATCCGTGCCGCCGGCGGCACCATCACCCGGGAGCCGGGCCCGGTGAAGGGCGGCACCACGGAGATCGCCTTCGTCCAGGATCCCGACGGTTACAAGATTGAGCTGATCAACAAGAAGCACGCCGGCAGCGGCCTGCACGGCTAAGCACCTCGCCGAAACAACAAGCCGGACTGATGTCCGGCTTTTTTTATCTCTGATCCCACGGGCTCGGGGCCCGCTAGATGGGCGGCAGGAATTTCTCCATGGAAATCACCACCCGGCGGTTGGTCTGACGCCCTACCTCGGTCTGGTTGCTGGCGATATGCTGCTTCTCGCCATGACCATCCACCTGCAGCCGCTCCGCCGGCACCCCCTGCTGCACGAAGAAGGCCTTGAGGGCGGCGGCTCGCTTGTCCGAGAGCTGCTGATTGGTCCAGCTGCCGCCGTAGCTGTCGGTATAGGCATCCAGCAGGATGAGATCTATGGTGGTGTCCGCCTTGACGTATTCGGCGATCTGCTCAAGCCGCCGCTGGGAATAGGGCGTGAGGCGATCGCTGTTGCTCTCGTAGTTGAGCACGCTGAAGGCGATGTCCTCAAAGGTATAGGGCAGCAGGTTGTTCAGGCAGCTCAGGAAGGCCTGATAGCGGCTGGGGAAGCCAACCGAGGAGAGGGAGACCCGCACGCTCTGGCCCCTGTGATACCAGTCCTTGAACAAGAAGGAGGGATAGAAGCCGCGCTCCAGATCCGAGAGCATGGTCCAGGCCGCCTGGCCATCCACCAGACCGTCAAACTGGGCATAGAAGCGGATGGTGCTGATGCCCTGCTCCGCCTGGCCCGGTCGCCACAAGGGCGGAATGGCTCTGAGGGTCACGGATTGCTGGCGCACGTTCTGCCGGTAGGGCGCCAGCTCGAAGTCCAGATTCACCTTCTTGCCGGAGCGGCTGACGAAGGCCCCCTGGCCATAACCGGGAATGGTATGCTCCAGCCGGCATTCCAGCGGGCTATCGCTGGCCAGCCGCCATTCCGACTGATCCATGGGGGCGCTATACTCCAGCAGCCCTTCGCCCCAGGCAAAAGGCACCACGCCGGCCAACATGACTGCCATCCACTTGTTCACGGCCCAACTCCCAGCCCATTGATTACTTCCCCTATCGGCCGGGTCGCAGACAACTTTAGGACTTTTACCTGAACTTTTATTGCCCGCCGGTGTGGCTCCTTAACGGTGCCGCACGGGTGAAGCATAATGCCCCGAGACGCGCGGCCTAATGGCCGGTGGCGGCAAAGGCTGGGTGAAAGCTGACGGTGCCCTGCGGCAGCTGTCCGTCAAAGGAGAGGGCGAAGAAATACTCAGGCGGCACGCCCTCGTAGACCAGCCCATCCGGGTTGCGAAAGCCAAATTTCACATAATATTCGGGATGCCCCACCAGGCAGCAGCCTTGCGCCGGCAAGGTGTGGAGCCGCGCCAAACCGGCCTGAATGAGTGCCTGACCTATGCCCTGGCGCTGATAGTCCGGCAGCACTGAAACCGGCCCCAGCCCGTACCAGTTGGGCGTGCCATCCGACAGGGTGACAGGCGAGAAGGCGATATGCCCCACCACTTGGCCATGGATGTGCGCCACCAGCGAGACGCTCAAGGCACCGGCGGCCCGCAGCGCCTGGATAATAAACTGCTCGGTATGCTGGCTGATCTCCAGGCTGGCAAAGGCCGCCTCCGTCACGGCCGTGATGGCCTCCCAATCGGCCGGGGTCTCGTCGCGGATAAGCAGATCCGGGTGCATTGATTATATTTCCTCAGCTTGGTGGCCAACACGGTGAATACATTATGCGTAGGGGCGATTAGCGCAGCGTAATCGCCCTAACGGAAACCGCAGCGAAGTAGCATTCCGGTGGTTGGTCGTTAGCAATAATGCCTCCCCCCATCAAATCAACCCCTTGTTTACAGAATGTTTTAACGGGCGATTACGCAAGGCTAATCGCCCCTACGGGCTGAGAAAATACACTCACCCCTTATCCCGGCAGGTCATTCGGCCCCCAACCTAACGCCACAGCCCCTGACTTGCGGCTATCACGGCGCCGATAGGGATGGGCGATGCAGCCTGGCTGGCATCGTGGCATTCGGCAGCTCGCGCTTTTTGAGTCCCTAGGCTAGCGCAATCGTTTTTGCACCGATATGGCCCCGTTTGGCAAAGATCACGTTTGGGCGGAATTTTCCGCGCTAAACCCCGAGGCGGGCCGCATCCTGGGCCCGGTGGCGGGGTGGGCTTGCAGCACAAGATCTGACATAATGTCGCGTCCTTAGCGTCATGGACGAGTCAAACCCCATAAACAACGAATAAACACACGAAGGAAGGGAGTCTTAGATGCGTAAACGTATCATCCAGATCGATGAGAAACCCGGCTGGCTGGAAAGCATTCCGCTGAGCCTGCAGCACCTGTTCGCCATGTTCGGCGCCTCCGTGCTGGTGCCCATGCTGTTCAAGATCGACGTGGGTACAGTGCTGCTGTTCAACGGCATCGGCACCCTCATCTATCTCTTCCTGTGTCAGGGCAAGGTGCCGGCCTTCTTGGGCTCGAGCTTCGCCTTCCTCTCCCCGGTGTTTGCCGTGATGGCGGCCTATGACTACGAGACCGCCCTGGGCGGCTTTATCGCCTCCGGGGTCATCTTCATCATCACCTCCTTGCTGATCAAGACCTTCGGCTACAAGTGGATCGATGTGGTGTTCCCGCCGGCGGCCATGGGTGCCATCGTCGCCATCATAGGTCTGGAGCTGGCCCCGGTGGCGGCCAACATGGCCGGCCTCACCGCCGAGACCCTGGATCCCAAGACGGTCTCCGTGGCCATGATCACCTTCGCCACAGTCGTGTTCGGTTCCGTGCTGTTCCGCGGCTTCTTGGCGGTGATCCCCATCCTCATCGCCATCCTGGTGGGCTATGCCGCCGCCTGGGCACTGGGCCTGGTGGACTTCTCCCCGATAGCCAGCGCCCCGGCGGTGAAGGTGCCCACCTTCTACCATCCCAAGTTCGAGCTGGCCGCCATCATCACCATACTGCCGGCCGCCTTCGTGGTGATCGCCGAGCACATAGGCCACTTCATCGTCACCGAGAAGATCGTCGAGCGGGATCTGCGCAAGGACCCCGGCATGCACAGATCCATGATGGGCGATGGCATCTCCACCACCTTGTCCGGCTTCTTCGGCTCAGTGCCCACCACCACCTACGGTGAGAACATAGGTGTGCTGGCCATCACCCGGGTCTACAGCGTCTGGGTCATCGGCGGTGCCGCCGTGCTCTCCATCCTGCTGGCCTTCTTCGGTCAGTTCACCGCCGTGGTACACACCATTCCGGTGCCTGTGATGGGCGGCGTCTCCTTGCTGCTGTTCGGCGTGATCGCCGCCTCCGGTATCCGTATGCTGGTGGAGTCCAAGGTGGACTACAGCAAGCCGCGCAACCTGATCCTCACCTCCATCGTGCTGATCGTCGGCCTGTCCGGCGCCCACCTGGAGATAGGCTCTGTGTCCTTGAAGGGCATGGCCCTGGCCACCATTCTCTCCATCGCCGTCAGCCTGCTGTTCGAGTTGTTCGACCGCCTGGGCTGGATGAGCCGTCATGACATCATGGAGCCCTGAGGGGCTCCCAACTTGATACCAGGAATCCGATGACCGACCAGGCAAGCGTACATCCCCTGAAGCAGCGTTTTCGCGGCTACTTCCCCGTGGTGATCGATGTGGAAACCGCCGGTTTCAACGCCCAGGGCGATGCCCTGCTGGAGATCGCCGCCTGCACCCTCACCATGGATGAGGACGGCTGGCTGAAGATCGATGACACCTTCCACTACCACGTGGAGCCCTTTGAGGGGGCCAACATCGAAGAGGCGGCCATCGCCTTCAACGGCATCGATCCCTTCAACCCCCTGCGGGGCGCGGTGAGCGAGAAGGAGGCCCTGGGTGGCATCTTCAAGGGGCTGCGCAAGGGACTCAAGGAGACCGGCTGTCACAGAGCCATAGTGGTGGCGCACAACGCCGCCTTCGATCATGGCTTTCTGATGGCAGCAGCGGAGCGGGCGGGGCTGAAGCGCAACCCCTTCCACCCCTTCGCCACCTTCGACACCGCGGCCCTCTCCGGCCTGGCCCTGGGCCAGACGGTGCTGGCCAAGGCCTGTCTGGGGGCCGGTATCCCCTTCGATAACAAGGAGGCCCACTCCGCCTTGTACGATACCCAGCGAACCGCCGAGCTGTTCTGCTATATCGTCAATCGCTGGAAGGCCCTGGGGGGCTGGCCGCCCAGCGCCTGATCAGCCAAGTAGTGAAACCAGTGCGAGCAGGCCTGCGGGCCTGTTCCTTTTTCTAACACGTAACCAAACGGAAGAACCATTCAGATGAATCCCGTTGTCATCGCTGTCTGCCTGATGTTGCTGCTGAGCCTGCTACGCATCAACGTGGTGATCTCCCTGACCCTCAGCGCCCTGGTCGGCGGTCTGGTGGGCGGCCTGTCGGTCACCGATACCCTGAACGCCTTCACCGAGGGGCTGGGTGGCGGTGCCACCATCGCCCTCTCCTACGCCATGCTGGGGGCCTTCGCCGTGGCCATCTCCCGCTCCGGCATCACGGATCTGCTGGCTCACAGCGTGATCCGCCAGCTGGGTGGTGACGCCACCGCCGGCCGCCTGCTGTGGGTCAAGAGCCTGCTGCTGATGGCCATCCTGGGGGTGAGCATCTCCTCCCAGAACTTGATCCCGGTACACATCGCCTTCATCCCCATCCTGATCCCGCCCCTGCTGCACGTGATGGCGCAGATGAAGCTGGATCGCCGGCTGGTAGCCTGCGTGCTGACCTTCGGCCTCACCGCCACCTACATGATTTTGCCGGTAGGCTTTGGCGGCATCTTCCTGAACACCATTCTGGCCGCCAACCTGGCCAGCAACGGGGTGCAGGTGCAGGGAGCCCAACTGCCGCTGGCCATGGCCATCCCGGTAGGGGGCATGGTACTGGGTCTGCTGTGCGCCATCTTCATCAGCTACCGCAAGCCGCGGGAGTACGATCTGGCCCGCATCCTGGCCGCCGAGCCGGAGAAGCTGCATGTCAAGCGCGGCCATGTACTGGTGGCCCTGCTGGCCATCTTCACCGCCCTGGGTCTGCAGCTGTATACCGACTCCATCATCCTCGGCGCCATGGTCGGCTTCATCATCTTCACCCTGGGGGGCGTGGTGCCCTTCAAGCAGAGCCAGGACACCTTCACCCAAGGGGTCAAGATGATGTCCCTCATCGGCTTCATCATGGTAGCCGCCGCCGGCTTCTCCGCGGTGATGAACGCCACCCACGGGGTGGAGAGCCTGGTGCAGGCGGTGGCCGGCTCCCTTGATGGCCATAAGGGGCTGGCGGCGTTCGTCATGCTGCTGGTGGGCCTGCTCATCACCATGGGCATCGGCTCCTCCTTCTCCACCGTGCCCATCATCGCCACCATCTACGTGCCCCTGTGCCTGCAGCTGGGCTTCTCGCCCCTGGCCACCATAGCGCTCATCGGCACCGCCGGTGCCCTGGGGGATGCCGGCTCACCGGCCTCCGACTCTACCCTGGGCCCCACCGCCGGCCTGAATGCCGATGGCCAACATGACCATATCTGGGATACAGTCGTGCCCACCTTCATCCACTACAACATCCCGCTGCTGGCCTTCGGCTGGATCGCCAGCATGGTGCTCTAAGCAGCGGGAACGCCAAACCGAGGATGGCCTGTGCCATTCCGGTCAGCTTGTGGCAGGCTCACCCTGCCACAAGTTTTCCCTAACCTGCGAGAAGCCCACCCATGAACAGGCACTCATTGTCTACCACCAGCCTGCTGGTGGCCCTGCTGTGTAGCGGCTGTGCGCCCTATTACTATCATGATGATGGCCATCGGCCGCGCTATGGCCAGGATGGCAACAACCAGCCAGACCACCGCCACCCCCAGCAACATCAGCAGCACCAGCAGCCGCAACGCCCTCAGGGCAACCAGCACCAGCAAAACCAGCAGCCGCAGCGTCCGCAGGGCAACCAGCACCAGCAAAACCCGCAGCCGCAGCGTCCACAGGGCAACCAGCATCAGCAAAACCCGCAGCCGCAGCGTCCACAGGGCAACCAGCACCAGCAAAACCAGCAGCCGCAGCGTCCACAGGGCAACCAGCATCAGCAAAACCAGCAACCCCAGCGCCCGCAAGGCGGCCAGCAACAAGGCAGTCAACAGCGAGTGACGCCCAAGCCGACTACTCCGCCGATCTGCACACAGGGCAGCCCCGGCTGTAAGGGATAGGCGTAATGGTGTGCCGCTCGGCCTCCGACGCCCAGGCGGCCCGCCAGAGACGGGGCGAACAGCGCTGGCAGTCGCGGCCAAAGTGAGGTAGCCTGCCCGGCCCTCATTTGTGCCCGGAGGCCTTCATGCATATCGGTTTTGACTACGGTACCTCCAACTGTGCCGTGGCCCTGATGGATCAGGGTAGGGTGCGGCGCTTGCCGCTGGAAGGCGGCGACAGCTACCTGCCCTCCACCCTGTTTGCCCCCCATCGCGAGGCCATCGCCGATCTGCTGCACGGCCTGTTGCCGGCCAGCCAGCAGGCCACCTTTGCCCAGGCCCGGCAGCTGGCCATCGCCAAGGGTCGCCGACTGCGTCCTCAGCTGGATGACGAGGGGCTGGAGTACGAGCTGCTGGTGGGCCGGGCCGCCACCGCCCGTTATCTCGAAGCCCCCGAAGAGGGCTACTACCTCAAGTCGCCCAAGTCCTTCCTCGGTGCCACCGGCCTCTCCGCCAGTCAGCTGGATCTGTTCTGCGATCTGGTCAGTGCCATGATGGCCACCATCAAGACTCGGGCCGAGACGGCCCTGGGCGCCGAGATCCGTCAGGCGGTCATCGGCCAGCCGGTGAACTTTCAGGGGTTGGGAGGTGAGGAGAGCAACCGCCAGGCCCGGGAGATCCTGCAGCGGGCGGCCCGACTGGCCGGCTTTGCCGAGGTGAGCTTTCAGTTTGAGCCGGTGGCGGCGGGGCTGGAGTACGAGGCGAGCCTCAGTTCAGAGCAGCGGGTACTGGTGCTGGATATCGGCGGCGGGACCACCGACTGCTCCTTGCTGCGCATGGGGCCGGATCGGGCAGGACTCACCGACCGCAGCGCGGATCTGCTGGGCCACACCGGCGAGCGGATCGGCGGTAACGACTTCGACATCCGCCTGGCGGTGAATGGCTTGATGGGACTGTGCGGCATGGCCTCCCAGAACCAGCGGGGTCTGCCCATGCCGGCCCCCCTCTACTGGGATGCCATGTCCATCAACGACGTCCAGGCACTGGGGCGCTTTCACGCGCCGGAGACCGGCCGTCTGCTGCAACAGCTGCGGCGGGAGGCCAGGGAGCCGGCCTTGCTGGATCGCCTTATCCGGGTGCGGGAGGAGAAGCTCAGCCACCAGCTGGTGTGGCAGAGCGAGCAGGCCAAGATAGGACTGGCCCAGGCGGAGCAGGTGCAGCAGCTCATCGCCTTGGAGCGACCGCCATTGGCGGTGGAGTTCAGTCGCCACCAGCTGGCCCAGGTAAGCCAGCCGCTCTTGGAGAAGATTGGCCTGCTGGCAGACGAGGCCATGAAGCAGGCCGGATGCCGACCCGATGCCCTGTTTGTCACCGGCGGCAGTGCCCATTCGCCGGTGATCCGCGCCTGGCTGCAGCAGCGCTACCCGGATCTGCCGCTGGTGGAAGGGGATCACTTCGGCAGCGTCATCGCCGGCCTGGCCCGCTGGGCCGAGCGCTGCTACGGCTAACCGTTAGCCCCGCCGATAGCTGATAACGCAACCGGCCTGAGTCATGCTCAGGCCCTGTCCCCAATGAGCTCATCCAGCAGGGCTTCCAGCTCCGCCACCGAGTCCACCACCGCATAGGCGTGACGAAAATCGCCGCCGGCGGTGAGGGGGTGGCGCACCAGGATGCAACGCAGGCCCGCCGCCCGCGCCGCCGCCAGACCCCGGGGGGAGTCCTCCACCGCCACGCATTCATCGGCGGACAACCCCAGCCGGGCCAGCCCCTTAAGATAGAGTTCGGGATCCGGCTTGCTGCGCTGGCAATCCTCGGCGCTGAACACAAAGCCCAGCCGATCCCTGTAATCCAGTCGGGCATGCACCTGATCGAAGTGGGTGCGGTAGGCGCTGGTCACCACCCCCATGCTCACCCTACCCTGCAGCCGCGCCAGCAGCTCCTGCATGCCGGGAATGGCCAGGCTGTCGGCCTGCTCATCCAGCAGTTGGGCATATAGCCGATTGCGCCGGGCCCGCAGGGTCGGGATCTGCGCCTCCCCCACCCCGAAGCCTGCCAGCCGATGCCAGGGCCCGCGGTCATCCTGCAAAAACCAGTCGAAATACTCCTGGGGGCTCAGGCCCACACCGTACTCCCCCAGCAGCCGACAGTTGGCCTCGTAAAATAGATGCTCGGTGTTCACCAGCACCCCATCGTTGTCCCACAGTATGCCCTTTAGCATGCCGCCTCCCAGCGCACCGTCAGCAGGGTCTGCTCGCCCTGCCAGATCCGGCCGGTGAAGACGCCGCCGGGCGGCACCAACCCCACGCCGGAGGGGGTGCCGGTCATCAACACATCGCCATCCTGCAACGCCATGAAGCCCTGGGTCTCGGCCAGGATGGCCGCCGGCGAGTGGATCATCAGGGACTCTCGGCCGTACTGCAACCGCGCACCGTCAAGGCACAGCTCGTACTCCAGCTCCTGATGGGCATCGTATGCCACAAAGGGGGACAGCAGGGCCGAGCCGTCGAAGGCCTTGGCCCGCTCCCAGGGCAGCCCCTTGGCCTTGAGGTAGGACTGCAGCTGGCGCTTGGTGAGATCCAGCCCCAGGGCCACGGCGGCCAGCGTGCCGCCCTGATAGGCAAAGCACAGCTCCGCCTCGTAATGCAGGGCCTCGCCGCCATGGCTGGCCGCCAGCCGCTCGGTGAGCGCCGAGCCGGGCTTGCAGAACAGCACCATCTGCTCCGGCACCTCGTTGCCCAACTCGGCAATATGGGCGACGAAGTTGCGCCCGACACACACCAGCTTGCCCAATGGCAGGCGCTGCTGCCCCACAATGATTGAATTCATTGCCTACCCCATGAAGTAACTTTTAAGCCCCGCCAGCACATTGGTGGCGGCGATGGCCGCCAGCAGCATGCCCATCACCCGGCTGACGATGCTGGCCCCCATGTCGCCGATGAGCCGGGCTATGGGGGTGGCAAAACGCATCAACAGATAAGTGGCAAAGATCACCAGCAGCATCAACACGGCGGTCAGGGCCTGGTGAGCCAATGAGTGGCTGGCGTTCTCGGTGAGCAGCACCACCGCCATCATGGCCCCCGGCGAGGCGATGGAGGGGGTGGCCAGGGGGAAGACGGCGGTCTCCTTCACCGAGCGGGCCATGCGCATCTCGCCCTCCGGCTTGCCCTCGCCGAAGATCATGGTCAGGGCGAACAGGAACAGGATGAGGCCGCCCGCTATCTGAAACGCCACCAGCGGCACCCCCATGGCCCGCAGCAGCACCTCGCCGGCCACGATAAAAAACAGCAGGATACCGGCGGCGGTCAGCGCCGCCACCCGGGCTATCTTGCGCCGCTCGGCGTCGGAGCGCCCACGGGTGGAGGAGATGAACACCGGCAGGGTGCCGATGGGGTCGATGACGGCCCACAACAGGACCAGGGTGCTCAGGATCTCAGGATGGGACACAGGCAACTCCTCGCGGTGAATGGGTCGGCCAGGGCCGATGAAGCGTCACCTTATCACAGTTGCGCCAGATCACACTATGGCGCCAACTCATTGAGAGACCGACAAAAAAGCGGCCGATGCGGCCGCCGGTTAGACGCAATGCGAGTGCTCAGGGTTCCAGCCCCAGCACACCCCGGGTATAGCCGTGCACCCTGGCAGCCAGGGCGGCATCCTGGCTCAGATCCTGGCCATAGGAGGGCACCATCTGCTTGAGACGTTCTTGCCACTGGACGCCTTGCAGCTGGCGGGGGAAGCAGCGGGCCAGCAGATCCAGCATGGCCTTGACGCTGACCGAGGCGCCCGGCGAGGCCCCCAGCAGGGCAGCCAGGGAGCCGTCGGCCGAGGCCACCAGTTCGGTGCCAAACTCCAGCTTGCCCCAGCGATCCGCGCCGCGCTTGATCACCTGCACCCGCTTGCCGGCATGGGCCAGCTGCCACTCGTCGGCCTTGACCTGGGGCAGAAAGCTGGCCAGGGAGGCGATCCGCTGGCTGTGGCTCTGCACCGCCTCCTTCATCAGGTAGCGGGTGAGATCCAGGTTGCTGCTCCCCGCCCCCAGCAGGCTCTTGAGGTTATGGGGCCGCACCGACTTGATGAGATCCAGCCGCGAGCCCTGCTTGAGAAAACGGGTGGTAAAGCCGGCATAGGGGCCGAACAGCAGGCAGGGCTCACCGCCTATGATGCGGGTGTCCAGATGGGGCACCGACATGGGCGGCGCCCCCACCGGCGCCAGGCTGTAGACCTTGGCATTGTGCTGCGCCACCAGGTCTGGATTCTGGCAGATGAGCCACTGGCCGCTGACCGGGAAGCCGCCGTAGCCCGCTGCCTCGGGAATGCCGGATTTTTGCAGCAGGCGCAGGGCATTGCCGCCGGCCCCCAGAAAGACGAAGGGGCTCTCCACCTGGCAGGCCTTGCCGGTGGCGCGATTCACCGCCTTGACCCGCCAGGGCCGCCCGGCACCGCTGCCACGGCTAAAGCCCGTGACCCGTGTCTGGGTCAGCAGGGTAAAGGGTGCACTGGCCTGCAGGTAGTTCACCAGTATGCCGGTCAGCGCGCCGAAGTTTACATCGGCGCCCTGCTCCACCCGGGTGGCGGCCAGGGGCATGGCCGGATCCCGGCCCGCCATCAACAGCGGCATCCACTGGGCCAGCTGCGCCGGATCCTGACTCCACTGCATGGTGTCGAACAGGTGATGGGCCCGCATCTTCTCGTAACGGGCCTTGAGGAAGGCCACATTGGCCTCCCCCCAGACGGCGCTCATGTGCGGCACCCGGTTGATGAAGGCCCTAGGATCGATCTGGGGTTCACTCGTCACCAGATGGGACCAGAACTGCAAGGAGAGATCGAAGGCGGTGTTGATCTCGATGGCGCGGTGGATGTCCACCTGACCACCGGGGCCCTGGGGGGTGTAGTTCAGCTCGCAGTAACCGGCATGGCCGGTGCCGGCATTGTGCAGGGCCGCGGAGCTTTCCTGCGCCACGCTACCGAGCTGTTCAATCATGCAAATATGCAAGGAGGGATCGAGACGATGGAGCAACATCGCCAGGGTGGCACTCATGATGCCCCCCCCTACCAGGGTGACATCCGCCTGCAGTGACGCCATTTTTCAACACATCCAGTGACAGCAAGAAAAGGCACAAATTATATACATTTTTGTGACCTTTTCCTCCTGTTTTTATGCAGCCAGAAAACAATAGTTATGCATATAAAAAGGTTTATATGCAGTAATTGCCGATTCTACTGCATAGCGGCCTAGCTGTGATCTCTCTGTAGGTTGTTCACTCGGGGCATTCCCGGAGAATTGGAGGCGCCAACCAAACCA
>NZ_BAABFC010000014.1:0-193660 GCF_039540575.1 Pseudaeromonas paramecii | reverse complement strand
GAAACGCTGTAGCGCCGATGGTAGTGTGGCATTCGCCATGTGAGAGTAGGACACCGCCAGGCACCCAATACGAAGTGAAAAGGCCTCTTGAATTCAAGAGGCCTTTTTGTTTGTTCTGTTTTGCGACATTGGACTATTTGAGGTGCTCGCCGAACAGGCGCTGTAATCGATCGTAGATAAGATCTCTTTCTTCCGGCGGAAGATGATAAAAATAATGGGTAAACAGCCGAAGGAGCTGAGATTTTTTCATGCCATCGCGGATCGCGATATCAGCAAGCTGATCAATCGAGTCCAGTGACATAGAGTAAGTCGCTTTCTTATAGACAGGCCTGCCAACCTCACTGTCTATGGGCTGCTCCGGCAAGATGGGATGGTGTTGCCGCCTTTCCGGGCTGACCAGCCTTGGCTGACCAAGGGCATATAGCTCGGCATCATCAATGAACTCGTCAACCGTTAGCGGTTCAATGGGTGTCTTGTCACGTTTCTTCTTGAGATCCGAAAGCCCCATATGCAGTACTACCTTATAGGTCCATAAACTCTTTGGCGATGGCTTTTATTTCTGCGGCCGCTTTACCATCAGGCTCTATTTCAACCACAGAGAGCCCTCGCTCTTCGCTGTCATCATACACGTTTCGGCTATAGATGATGGACTGGAGGACGGGAACGCAGAATGACTCACAGACCTCTTTGGCATCGAGTATCCGTTTGGCCTGATTCGGCAAGGCAGGGCATTGCGTCATGACAACGGCAGCTTTTAGGGTGGGGTTGACCATCTTGCAGGTGCTGATGATGTCTTCCATGTGCGGCAGGGTCTTGAGATCGCGCCGCTTGGGGCGTAACGGGATCAGTGCATGGCTGGCCACCGCCATGGTGGAGCGCAGCGCACGGTTATCTTGGCCACCGCAATCCACTACCACAAAGTCGTAGCGGTTCTTCAGACTCAGCAAATCTTCGCGAATATTCCCATAGAGTTGCACGCAGTTTAGTTGGGGTAGACTGGTGTCTTTGCGCTCCTGTATCCAGTCAGAGCTGGTTCGTTGCGGGTCACAGTCTACCAGCAAGACCTCCCCCTGATACTGGATCTTGAAGTACACCGCCAGGTTCTGCGCCAGGCAGCTCTTGCCGCTGCCGCCTTTTTCTCCACCAACGAGCAATATCATGCACCACCCCTTGTGATTCCATGCTGGACGGGTCGTTTCGTGTTTTCAGTATAGAAATAAATAGTCGAGGGAGCGGCGGATGGAGGCAAAAAGGGAGGCCAGTGCCTCCCTTTGATTAGAAATGTGCGCTAACTATCTCTTTGGTGAAGGATTTTTCGCAGTATTTGCATTTCATGCGCACCTCATCCCGCATTGCGCGGATCCGGAAGCTGCTGCGCACCGGTTCCTTATGGCTGATGCAATTGGAGTTGGGGCAATCAAATACACCCTCTACAGACTCTGGTAGTTGTAGCTGGAGCTTACGAACCACCTTGAAATTCTCGATGATGTTGACGGTGGCGTTGGGGGCAAACAGCGCCAGCTGGTTGGCCTGATCATCGGTGAGACGGCTGTTCTCTATCTTGATCAGATCCTTGGCCCCTAAGGCGGCAGAAGGCAGGTTAAGACCGACGGTGATCCGCTCCCGGGTCTCCAACAGGTGGAACAACTTGAGGATCTTGATCCCCTGGCCGGCCGGAATATGGTCGATGACGGAACCGTTGCGAATGGCTTCCACCTGCAGCTGTTTCTTCTCGGACATGGTGAGCTCCTTATACGGTTTCGTTCAATACCAGGGCCAGCAGGGCCTGACGGGCGTAGACGCCATTCTCGGCCTGCTGGAAGTAATAGGCGTGGTCTGTGGCATCCACAGCGGTCTCAATCTCATCAATACGCGGCAGGGGGTGCAGTATCTTGAGATTTGGCTTGGCCGTGGTCAGTTGCTCGCAGGTCAGGACGAATTTGGCGGCGATATGCCGGTATTCCGACTCCTCAAAGCGCTCTTTTTGCACCCGAGTCATATAGAGGATGTCCAGCTGAGGCATGATCTCTTCCAGACTGTCATGCACGCTGTACGCTATGCCCTTTTCATCCAGCTCTTCACAGATGTAGTCCGGCATGGCCAGCGCATCGGGGGCCACAAAGTAGAAGCGGGCACCGAATAGGCTGAGGGCCTGGGCCAGGGAGTGCACGGTACGGCCGTATTTCAGGTCGCCCACAAAGGCCAGATGCAGATTGTCCAAGCGCCCCTGGGTTTCGAAGATGGTGAACAAATCCAGCAACGTCTGAGTGGGGTGCTGGTTAGAGCCATCGCCTGCGTTGATCACGGGCACGGAGGAGAACTCGGCGGCCAGGCGGGCAGCGCCTTCCTGTGGATGGCGAATGACGAAGGCATCGGTATAGGAGGTGATGACGCGCACCGAGTCGGCCAGGGTCTCCCCCTTCTTGGCCAGGGAGGTGTTGCCGGCATCGGCAAAACCGATCACGCTGCCACCCAACCGTTGGGCCGCTGTTTCGAAGGAGAGGCGGGTACGGGTCGATGCCTCGAAGAAGCAGCTGGCCACCAGCTTGTGCTGCAACAGATCATGCCGAGGCTCGGTCTTGAGGCGGCTGGCAGTTTCCACCACCAGCTCCAGCTCATCCCGACTCAGGTCGGAGATGGAGATGATATGTTTCTTGTAGAGGGGGTTGGCCATGGTCAGGTGTCCCTATGCATGGGTGAAGTGAGCAACAAAAAGCCCCTGCAATAGGGGCCTTGTCCGAAAGGATCGGTCAGCAAGCGCAGAAGCGGGCGGATGGCGCAAGGGCGCAGTGCCTGAGGGCGATGCGCAAGTTGGGACATCGGGCTTCTCCATCTGATGGCTGATGGCTGCGGATTATAGAGCAAGGCGCCAGGCATGTTAACGTTTGCCTGCACATTGACGTCTTGGGTCGTAAAATGAGATGTCTAACACTTTGCGGCTATTTGTTGCGCGATCGAACCAAAGCGGCCGAAAAAGACCTTTACCTTTGAAGACCAGTTTGTATAATTCGCCTCGTTTGCTGCAGGGGCGTAGTTCGAATTGGTAGAACAGCGGTCTCCAAAACCGATGGTTGGGGGTTCGAGTCCCTCCGCCCCTGCCAGATTAGAAAAGGCCGATAACCTAGGTTATCGGCCTTTTTGCATGGGTGTTTTCCGTGATGAGCGTGTTGTTGGGGGCTTAGTGCAGGCGGCGCAGCAGGCGACCGCCCAGGCTGGTGTCGAATCGCCATACCTGATCGAAGATTTTCATCAGGGCTGGCTTGCCGTGCCGGGATAGACAGACGCCGTTGAAGCGGTTGCCTTGCTGCTTCTGCTGGGCCACCAGGGCACGGGTCTCATCGGGCAGGCGCTGAGCGATAAAGTCGGAGATGACGATGGCATCGGCGTTGCTATAACGGCTATGGGCCATCTCCTTGAGCACCTTGTCCATGCAGGGTGCCAGATCCGTACCACCCTTGAAGCTGCGCCCCAGGAAGTTGACCGCCTCCTGCAAGCCGGCGGGGCCGGTCAGGTGATAGCTGAGCACCTCGGTGGAGAAGAGCATGATGATGCACTCCCGCTCCTCCTGCAGGGCGATGCGCAGCAAGCCCATGCACAGGGCCTTGGCGGATTGCTCCGGGTAACCGCTCATGGAGCCGGAGGTGTCGATGCAGACGATGAAGGGCCCCTTGGGCTCCTGATGTTCACCCTGACTGCGACGGATCACTCGCGCCGGTTGGGGTTGGCTGGCTTGGCCGCTGTACTGATAGTTCAGCAGACGGCGCTCTATCAGGTGCTGGTAGAACAGGGTTTCCAGCTCGGGGGTGCTGAGCAGCAGCGCCTCACTGGGGACCAGGCGGGTCAGCTGGTTGTCCTGATAGATGCCCACCAGATCGTCGGGCATCTGCTCCTGCTGCTCCAGGGCCATGATCTGGGTGTCCACCAGGGCGTATTTCTCCTGGTGCTGACTGTCTTCCCGGGCACTGCGGCCCAGTTCATCGGCGATCTTCTTCAGATCCGGGTTGTTTTGCAGCAGGCGGGCATAGTGGCGCAGCAGGCGGCTGTCACCCCGGCTCAGGCGTGCCCGGCTGAGATCCCAGAGGCGGCCGGGTTGCTGCAGTTGCAGCTCGTCCGCCACCTCCTCGCTGACCTTCATGCGGTTTTCCAGCTCGTCCAGCAGGCGTTCGCGCTCCCGGTCTGCAAGGGTCATGGCCAGTTGCATCACCCGCAGCACCAGGTGGGAGCGCCAGCGCTCCAAGAACAGATCCTGGCGATTGGCCGGACTGGACTCCTGCAGCCGTGCCAGCAGGGCCGGGGCATGATCCAAAAAGCCGCTGACGCCGTCGAGCTTGTTCAGCAGGCGTGGCAGCAGGCCATCGAAGGCCTCCGGGTTGGCCCGCCGCGCCTCCATATACAGCTCGAACTCCCGCGCCAGTTCCGGCGGCAGGGGCTCGCCCTGCAGCAGATCCTGCAGGCCACGGCTCCAGTTATCCAGGTGGTTTTGCAGGTGGGCCTTCAGGCGGCTGTTGCCCTTGAGCAGGCCGACCATCTGGGGGGCGGCCATGACACCGCTGAGCATCTCCTTGATCAATTCACCTTCGTTGAGGCTCAGCAGCATGGCCACGCTTTGCACATCAAGCATGTGCCACCTCCTGGGTCAGGCTCAGCAGCTCCTGGCGCTGCTGTTGCAACTGCTGTTGCAGTGTTTCGGCCTGCTCCACCAGGGCCAGCAGACTCTCTTCCACCTGACGCAACCAGCTCTGCTCCAAAAACAGATGCGGACACTGGGCGGCAAAGCTGCGGCGCTGATTGAGCAAGGCCTGTTGCTGTTGGCCCAGGGCCTGCAGCAGCTCGTCGAGCTGTTCGGTCTGACGTTGGCGCAACCAGCCGGGTACGCCTTCGGCCTTGGGCAGGGCCACCAGTATGGCTTGATGGCGTTCGTCCCGGGCGATGAGGCGGCCTTCGCTGTCCACATCCAGCAGCAGGCTGCTGCGCTGTTCACGCTCGTTGAAGCGAGCGCGGATGGGGCCCCCCTTGCGTTGCCACTGCTGCCACTGCTGGCTGTCCACCTCGGCCCACAGGGTGGGGCGATCCGGCTGTGCGTTGTCCAGGCAGCAGGGTTGCAGGAATAGCAGGCGCAGGGTCAGGGGCAACTCCTTGAGGCCCAGCTGCTTGGCATCCAGCCGCCAGCTCTGCTCCTTGCCGGGCCGCCAGCGGCGGGCCGGGGTGAGTTTGCAGGCCAGTTCACGCACCCAGTCCCGTTGCAACCGTTCCAGATCGTTATGCAGCCGCTGCAGGGAGAACTGTATCTTGTCCTGACCGAAGGCCTGACGGCGGGCGAACTCCAGCATCAGCTTGTTGACCTGCTCCTTGCTGGAGAGGTCATGCCACAGGCAGTCCTTGAGCAGCAGCAGATCCAGGCCGCCGATCTGGCTGCGGCCATTGAAGAAGGCACTGGCCTGCAGCAGGCGGACCGCCTTCTTCCAGCGACGATCCGAGACGTAGACCCCTTCGGTCTGACCATCCCCCACCAGTTGGGCCAGCTGCTCTCGGAAGCGGTACAGCTGTTCGAACACGCTGTCGGGCAAGGCGACTTGCGTCAGGGCTTGTTGCCACTGCTGGTACTCGTCCTGGCTGATCTTGAGCTTGGCGTCCACCGGATCGGCCTGGGGGTCCTGGCGGCTGGTGAGCATGGCGCGGAAGTTCTGCTTCTCCTGAATGCGATCCAGCCAGACCCGGAACAGCAGCCGGTCGTAGAGGGCCTCCAGACCACTGTCGGCCTGGGGCAGCTCGTTGGAGGCCGCCACCAGCAGGCGCATGGGCACCGCCACCTCTCGCACACCGTTACGGTAGCGACGCTCATTGATGACGGTGAGCAGGGTATTGAGGATGGCGGGGCCGGCCTTCCAGATCTCGTCCAGAAACACCACCTCGGCCTCGGGCAGATAGCCCTGGGTCAGGCGCTCATACTTGCCCTCGTCTTTGAGGGCCTGGATGGACAGCGGGCCGAACACCTCGTCCGGGGTGGAGAAGCGGGTCATCAGGTATTCGAAGGCACGGCTCTGGTCAAAGGCGTGGATCAGGCGGCGGGCGATCAGGCTCTTGGCGATGCCGGGGGGGCCCAGCATGAAGACGCTCTCGCCGGCCAGGGCGGCCAGCAGGCACAGGCGTACTACATCCTTACGTTCATACAGGCCCTGGGCCAGGGCGTCCAGCAGTCTGCCAATGCGATCCGGTAAGGGGTTTACACTCATGCCTGCCTCGAAGGAGAGATGACGAAATTGTGAACTGATTCACGAAAGCTCCTATTGTTGTGATTACCATCACAAAGGCAAGGTTTTTTTATCACCAGCGTCGTTTGAAATCCTGGATAACTCGCGGTTTTTCCGGGCCTTGCGGTGGCTTTTGCTGGCCGGGTTTGCTATTTATGCCCCGGTTTTTTCAAGGGGCGGATGATGGACTCACACAGGCGACAACGACTCATCGAGATGGGGCTGACCGACTGGCAGCTGCGTCATCCGGCGCGGCTGGCCATGGGGCCGGAACCCAAGGCTGCGCCTGAACCCGCCTCGGCGGATGGCTGCCTCTGGATCAAGGGGCCGGTGCCGGTCTGGGTGGCGGATCTGTGCCGCGCCTTTGGGCTGGCACCGAACGCCTGGTCCCCTTGGCAAGCTGGCGCCGACCCCGCGTGGAGCCTGAGCACCGCGGCGGCACCGGATGTCGACTGTGCCCTGCACTGCCCGCTGCCGGCGGATGGCGCCGCCAAGCGGCGGTTGTGGCAAGCCTGGTGTCAGCGGCATGCTTGAGTTGCGTCCCTTATCGCCGGCAGATCTGCCGGCCATGCTGCTCATCGAGCAAGCGGCCTATGACCACCCCTGGAGCGCGTCCCTGCTGGCCTCCTGCTTTGGCGAGCGTTATCTCGGTGGCGGCGCCTGGCATCAGGGGCAGCTGGTGGGGTACTACCTGGCGGACTGGCTGCTGGATGAAAGCACCCTGATGAATCTCTGCCTGCGGCCCGATTGCCGTGGCCGGGGATGGGGTCGGGCCCTGCTGGGGGACTATCTGGCGCGCAGTACTGCGCTGGGCTGTCGGCACTGGTGGCTGGAGGTGCGGCGCAGCAATCGTACGGCACAAGGGCTCTACCTGTCTGCCGGTTATCACGAGGTCGGCTGCCGCAGGAATTACTATCCCACCAACACCGGGCGGGAGGATGCCCTGCTGATGGGTCGCACCCTGGATCCTGGGGCGTGAGATCCTGGGTCTGGCTGGCGCTGCTGGTCTGGCCGCTGCAGGCCGCCGTGTTCAAGTACGTAGACGAGCAGGGGGTCATCAATTACACCGATGATGCCGCCCGGGCCTCGCCGTTTTCCCCCCAGGAGCTGGACGAGTTCGATCCCGACCCGGACAAGGTCAAGCTCAGATATACCGCCAGTGGCAATCTCTATGTGATCAATGAACTGACGGCCCCGGTGACCGTTACCCTGCAGCTGGACCGACAGCAGGGGGTGACCAGCAGTCAGGATCTTCGCTGTCCCATCCTGGTGGCGGGACGCAGCGAGCGGTTTGTGGCCAAGGTGGCCTATCGCGGCCCAGGGCGACTGGGCATCGGCCATCAGTTTGTGCTGGGCGCGCCGAGCACCGTCTCTCGAGCTCAGCTGCGGCCGCCGTTTGCCGGTCGTTTTCGGGTCTCCCAGGGGTTTGACGGTGGCTACAGCCATCAGTTGCCGGGCAATCGCTACGCCATCGATCTGGCCATGCCGGAAGGCACCCCTGTACTGGCGGCCAAGGCGGGGGTGGTGGTGGATTTTGTCGATGGCTATGTGGGCCATACCCAGGATCTTTCTGGACGGGCACGCACCAACTACCTGCGGCTGTTACATCCGGACGGCACCCTGACCCTCTATGCCCACCTGCAACCCCACTCGGTGCGTGTGGGGTTAGGTCAGTCGGTCTCGGCGGGCAGCTGGCTGGCCAACTCGGGCAACACGGGTTACAGCACTGGGCCGCACCTGCACTTTGCCGTGCAGCACAACGATGGCCGGCGGCTGGTGGCCATCCCCTTCACCCTGAATGGTCAGATGCCGGCTCAGGGGGTCTGGGTGGGCGGCTGAATCTGCTGTAGGGTGCGTTCTATGGCCAGATCCAGGCTGGCCACCGACAGGGGCATCTTGTTGCCCTGGGTGCCCGGCTGGCCTGGCACCCAGATGTGGGACAGCTCGGGGTTCAGGTGCAGCGGGTAGGCCTTCTCGCCAGGTTCCGTCTCCAGGAACATCACCGGCAGTTTCAGATCCCGACCGTAACGGGCCGTCAGCTGGGCGGTGGCGCTGTTGGCGCTGATGTCCAGCCGCACCAGGATCAGATCTCCCACCACGCTCTCCAGATGCGGATCCTTGAGCAGATTTTGCTCCAGCATTTCACAGCGCCGGCAGCGGCGCCGCTCGATCAGCAACAGGATCGGCTTGCCGCTCTGGCGGGATAGGCTGGCCGCCTGCTGGTAGCCCTCCAGGTTGTAATGCCAGGGCAAGGGGTGTTGCCAGGGCCAGCGATCGATCAGCACAAAATACATGGTCAGCAGCAGGGCACTGGCCCCCAGACCCAGCAGCAGACCGAGGGTGATTTTCTTGATCAAGGTGTTTCGTCCTCCGGTGGGGGTCGCTTGGCTATTGTGCTCGACTGCACGGCCATGTCCACCCTTTCGCCCCCCTCTTTTTGCCATCAAATTGTGTCTTGGCGCACTAAGCTAACACTTGTAAGCCCAAACCCCTCTGGGTAGACTGCGGCCATTCTTGGCTCTCGCTGGCCAAATTGTATTCAATTAAGTCCGCCTGAGCGGAGAGAGAGACTCCGCGATGGCGGAAGGAACAGATCGATGCATGAGCTTCATTATTTAGATGTCATCCGGAAGCGTATCGAGGGAATGAACGACCAGCCTGCCTTGCGCGGGCAGCACCAGGGCCAATGGCAGGATGTCAGCTGGCGTCAGCTGGGCCAACAGATGGACTGCATTGCCCAGGGCTTGATTGCCCTGGGGCACGGGGAGGGGGATCGCGTCGGCATCCTCTCCCCCAATCTGGTGTCCTGGACCCTGGCCGACCTGGGGATCCTGGCCGCCCGTGGGGTGACAGTCCCCCTGTATGCCACCAACACCCTGGCTCAGAGCAACTATGTGCTCAACGACGCCGGCATCCGCATCCTGTTTGTCGGCGATCAGGAGCAGTTTGCCAATGCCTGTGAACTGTTAGCCCAGGGCGCATTGCAGCATCTCATCTGGCTGGGGGACAGCCTGCCACAACCCTGTGCCGATGCCCGCATCCTGACCCTGCCCCAATTGCTGACTCTGGGGGATGAGGCGTCCCTGGTGCAGATCCGGCAGGCGCGGGAGACCCGGATGCAGCTGTCCGATCTCTTCACCCTGGTCTACACCTCCGGCACCACAGGCGAGCCCAAGGGGGTCATGCTGGACTTTGCCAACCTGGCCGCCGCCATGGAGCAGCATCACCGCCGGGTCAAGCTGACGCCCCAGGACGTTTCCCTGTGCATGTTGCCCTTAAGCCACATCTACGAGCGGGGCTGGAGCTTCTACATCCTCTATTGCGGCGTGCTCAACGTCTACATGAGCGATCCCCGTCAGGTGATGCAGGTGTTGAACGAGGTCAAGCCGACACTGATGTGCGCCGTGCCGCGGATCTACGAGAAGGCCTATGCCCAGATCCAGGCCAAGGTGGCGGCGGCGCCGGCCTGGCGGCGCGCCCTGTTTGCCTGGGGCTGCCGCCTGGGCGACAAGGTGGTGGCCCGCCGGCAGGCCCGGGAGCGGCTGCCGCTGTGGTTGCGTGCCAGCTACGGCCTGGCGGATCGACTGATCTTCCGTCCCATCCGCGCCCGCTTTGGCGGCCGCATCCGCATGCTGCCCATCGGCGGCGCCCGCTTGGCGGACGAGGTGAACCGCTTCTTCCTGGGGGCGGGATTCCCCATCAAGTACGGCTACGGCATGACCGAGACCCTGGCCACAGTCTCCTGCTGGGAGGATGACTGTCTGCCCCTGGGCAGCACGGGGCGGCCCATGCCGGGCCTGCAGGTGCGCCTGGGGCCGGATAACGAAATCCAGGTGAAGGGACCCACCATGATGCGGGGTTACTTCAACAAGCCGGCGGCCACCGCCGAGGTGTTTACCGAGGATGGCTACCTGCGCACCGGCGATGCCGGTTATCTGGACGTGGGGGGCAACCTTGTGTTCACCGAGCGGCTCAAGGAGCTGATGAAGACCTCCACCGGCAAGTATGTGGCCCCCCAGCTGGTGGAAGGCACCCTGGGCAAGGATCGCTTCATCGAGCAGATCGCCATCATCGCCGATGCCCGCCATTATGTGTCGGCGCTGATCGTGCCCTGCTTCCAGTCCCTGGAGGAGTATGCCCGCAGCATAGGTCTCTCCTACCAGAACAAGGCGGAGCTGCTGTCCAACCTCAAGGTGAAAGAATTCTTCGAGCAGCGCATCAACGAGCTGCAGCAGGGGCTGGCCAAGTTCGAACAGGTGAAGGTCTTCACCCTGTTGCCGCGGCCCTTCGCCATGGAGAAGGGGGAGCTGACGCCGACCCTCAAGCTCAGGCGCAAGGTGATCGAGCAGGCGTTCCGCCACGAGATCGAGGCCATGTACGCCAAGTGAGCCGCAGGCCCGGACCCCGTCCGGGCCTTTTGTTTGTCGGGCGCCAATTTGCCAGAAACAGGCAAAGGCTTGCCAGGATTGGACTAGCGCCCGGCTGGCCGCCTGGGTCACACTGAGGCTCAGTGCCGACGGGAATGGCCATAGCTAAATCGCGTTAAACCGGCGCTATCAAGATCTAAAAGTTATTTAAATGCCCGAATGATTCTAAGTGGCGGGCAGGGAAACAGTTGTGTTGTTGGCGCGGCTGGCTAGAGTAGGGGGCTGACGGGATTTGCACTAGCTTGCGGGGGATCTTCACTGGTCTGGCCCGAATCGAGTGTTAATGAGCCGCAAAATCTGTTACTAATCAGGGTCCAACTCTTACCTGTCAGCCAGGGCTGACCCGGTACGGCTACGCGGCCGTTTTTTGATTGGTCAATCGTTGATGGATAAACCTGAGTCGAGCGCATCCTTGCCGGGATGGGCTGGCTCGCCGTCAGCGACCATTTTCAACATCAGGGAATAGACATGCAGATTGGAATACCGAGAGAGCGTCTCGTCGGTGAGACCCGGGTGGCAGCCACCCCGGCCACCGTGGAGCAACTGAAGAAACTCGGCTTCGATGTGGTGGTGGAATCCGGGGCTGGTGCGCTGTCCAGCTTTGCCGATGCCGCCTTCGAGGCCGTTGGTGCCCAGGTGGTGGACACCCAGGCCCTGTGGCAATCCCCGCTTATCTACAAGGTCAATGCCCCGACGGATGAAGAGATCGCTCTTCTGCAGGAAGGCACTACCCTGGTGAGCTTCATCTGGCCGGCGCAGAACCCTGAGCTGGTGGCCAAGCTGGCCGAGCGCAAGGTCAACGTGCTGGCCATGGACATGGTGCCGCGTATCTCCCGCGCCCAGGCGCTGGACGCCCTCTCCTCCATGGCCAACATCGGCGGTTACCGTGCCGTCATCGAGGCGGCCCACGAGTTTGGCCGTTTCTTCACCGGTCAGATCACCGCCGCCGGTAAGGTACCGCCTGCCAAGGTGCTGGTGATCGGTGCCGGTGTGGCCGGCCTGGCCGCCATCGGGGCCGCCGGCTCCCTGGGCGCCATTGTCCGCGCCTTCGACACCCGTCTGGAAGTGGCCGAGCAGATCGAGTCCATGGGGGGCGAGTTCCTCAAGCTGGACTTCGGTGGCGAGGATGGTTCCTCCTCCGACGGTTATGCCAAGGTGATGTCTGAAGAGTTCATCAAGGCCGAGATGGAACTGTTTGCCGCCCAGGCCAAGGAGGTGGACATCATCATCACCACCGCCCTGATCCCCGGCAAGCCGGCCCCCAAGCTGATCACTCGCGAGATGGTGGACAGCATGAAGCCGGGTTCCGTGATCGTCGACATGGCCGCTCAGGCCGGCGGCAACTGCGAATACACGGTACCGGGTCAGCTGCATGTCACCGAGGGTGGCGTGAAGATCATCGGTTACACCGATCTGCCCGGTCGTCTGCCGGCCCAATCCTCCCAGCTGTACGGCACCAACCTGGTGAACCTGTCCAAGCTGCTGTGCAAGGAGAAGGACGGCAACATCAACATCGATTTTGACGATGTCATACTGCGCAACATGAGCGTGGTGAGCCAGGGCGAGGTGACCTTCCCGCCGCCGGCCATCAGCGTCTCCGCCGCACCCAAGGCCGCCCCCGCTGCCGCGCCGGTGAAGGCCGAACCCAAGGAACCCTCCAAGCTTAAGTATGTGCTGGGCGCCCTGGGGCTGGCCGCCTTCGCCTGGGTGGGTCATGTGGCACCGCCTGAGTTCCTCTCCCACTTCACCGTGTTCGTGCTGGCCTGCGTGGTGGGTTACTACGTGGTGTGGAACGTCACCCACGCCCTGCACACCCCCTTGATGTCCGTCACCAATGCGGTGTCCGGCATCATAGTGGTGGGGGCCCTGCTGCAGATCGGCAGTGATTCCTGGCTCATCAAGTCGCTGGCGTTTTTCGCCGTGCTGATCGCCACCATCAACATCGCCGGGGGCTTCACCGTGACCCACCGCATGCTCAAGATGTTCCGTAAGGATTAAGGGAGAAACAACATGTCTCATGGATTGGTCACGGCTGCCTACATCATCGCTGCCGTCCTGTTCATTCTCACGCTGGCGGGACTGTCCAAGCAGGAAACCGCCAAGTACGGTAACTGGTTCGGCATCGCCGGCATGGCCATCGCCCTGGTGGCGACCATTGCCAGCCCCAGCGTGGGCGGCGTCATCTACATACTCATCGCCATGGCGGTGGGGGCGGCCATCGGTGCCCGTCTGGCCCTCAAGGTCGAGATGACCGAGATGCCGGAGCTGGTGGCCGTGCTGCACAGCTTCGTCGGTCTGGCGGCCGTGCTGGTGGGCTTCAACAGCTTCATCGAGCTGCTGCCGGCGGAAACTCCGACCCAGCTGGTGCTGTCGCTGTCCGGCAGTGCCGACGAGATCATGGCCACCGTCAAGGCCGCCGTGGATGCCCTGGGCCAGGAAACCGCCCATAACGGTCACCTGACCGGCGCCATGCTCAACATCCACCTGGTGGAGATCTTCCTGGGCGTGTTCATCGGTGCCGTGACCTTCACCGGCTCCATAGTCGCGTTCGGCAAGCTGCGTGGCCTCATCAGCTCCAAGCCGTTGTCCCTGCCCCACAAGCACAAGCTGAACCTGGTGGCCGTGGTGCTCTCCGTGCTGCTGATGATCTACTTCGTCAAGGTGGGCGGCTCTACCCTGGCCCTGCTGCTGATGACCGTCATCGCCCTGGCCTTCGGCTGGCACCTGGTGGCATCCATCGGTGGCGCCGACATGCCGGTGGTGGTCTCCATGCTGAACTCCTACTCAGGTTGGGCGGCGGCGGCGGCGGGCTTCATGCTCTCCAACGACCTGCTGATCGTCACCGGTGCCCTGGTGGGTTCCTCCGGTGCCATCCTGTCCTACATCATGTGTAAGGCCATGAACCGCTCCTTCATCTCGGTGATCGCCGGTGGTTTCGGCACCGACGGTGTCAGCTCCAGCAGCAGCGAGGAAGTGGGCGAGTACCGTGAGATGAGCCCGGAAGACGTGGCCGAACTGCTCAAGGCGTCCTCCTCCGTCATCATCACCCCCGGCTACGGCATGGCGGTGGCCCAGGCCCAGTATCCGGTGGCCGAGATCACCCAGCAGCTGCGCGCCAAGGGCATCAAGGTGCGTTTCGGCATCCACCCGGTGGCAGGGCGTCTGCCTGGCCACATGAACGTGCTGCTGGCGGAAGCCAAGGTGCCTTACGATATCGTGCTGGAGATGGACGAGATCAACGAGGACTTCAGCGATACCGATACCGTACTGGTGATCGGCGCCAACGACACCGTCAACCCGGCCGCCATGGAAGATCCGGGCAGCCCCATCGCCGGCATGCCGGTGCTGGAGGTGTGGAAGGCGCAGAACGTGGTGGTGTTCAAGCGTTCCATGAACACCGGCTACGCCGGGGTGCAGAACCCGCTGTTCTTCAAGGAAAACTCCCACATGTGCTTCGGCGATGCCAAGGCCACGGTGGAGAAGATTCTCAAGGCGCTGTAAGTTCGGCGTCACACGAAGCAGGGAGGCCCATGGCCTCCCTGTTTTTTTGCCCGCGCACCGCGTATTCTGTGCAGCCAGTCTAATGTAGTTTTTCTGCATGTTAGCCTTGTTATCCACCTGGACGTTTACCCCGGCTATCCCGGGGTGCAACCCTAAGGACTTGGGGAGCCTTATGTTTTCACTCAATCTCAAACGCAAATTGCTGCTGAGCGTTGGTCTGGCGCTGTTGTGCGTCACCCTGCTGCTCTCTGCCCTGGCCTACCGCGCCCTGCACGCGCAGGTGATCGACGGCAACTATGCCCATATTGACCGCTTGGCCGAACGCAGTGCCGCCAGCATCGGCGACTGGCTGAGCGCCAAGCGGGCCGCCGTCCATGCCCTGGCGACCCAGGGCAAGGCGCGGGATACCGCCAGCCTCTATCTGGTGCGCCTGGCCGGTGATTTCGAGAGCCTCTACTTTGGCGATGCGCAGGGCGACATGCTGGATGATGAGCAGCAAGAGCCGACCGACTACAGCGACTATGACCCCAGGGCCGAGGCGTGGTATCAGACCGCCCTGGGCCAGAGCGGCGTCCAGCTGACCGCTCCCTATCTGGACGACACCTACAGCCCGCCTGCCGTGGTGCTCTCCTTGGTGGAGCAGACCGCCGGCGGTGTGCTGGGAGGCGACATCACCACGGCGCGGCTGCAGCAGATACTGGCGGAGATGAGCCTGCCGGCGGACGGTGTCAGCCTGGTGGTGGATGGCCAGGGCAAGATAGTGGCCTACCGAGATCAAGAATTGGTGCTGCAACCCCTGGCGCGATTGCTGGATGGCGTGAACCTGCAGGCCTCGTCGTCCGAACCCCAGGCCGTGACGCTGGCAGGCCGCGACAAGCTGCTGTGGCGCAAACCCATACCCAAGACCTCCTGGCAGCTGCTCAGCCTGGTGGACAAGGCCACCTTGCTGGCGCCGCTGAACCAGCAGTTGCTGCAGCAGGTCATCATCACGGCCGTGGTGCTGCTGGTGAGCCTGCTGGCCATAGGCGCGCTGATCGGCGCCCTGATCGCGCCTCTGCGCCGGGTCTCCAGCGCCCTGGCCCATATTGCCAGCGGCGACGGGGATCTGACCCAGCGCATCCTCATCACCAATCAGGATGAGGTGGGGGAGCTGGCCGGCAGCTTCAACCAGTTTATCGATAGCCTGCATGGCCTCATTCGCCAGATCCGCGACGAGGCCGGCCGCCTGGAGGCCAGCGCTCGCCAGGGGCTGGGCCAGGCCCAGCGCAGCCGGCAGGAGGTCAACCGTCAGGAGCAGGAGATCGCCATGGTGGCCACCGCCGTCACCGAGATGACCTCCGCCACCGCGGAGATTGCCCAGCATGCCGAGCTGACCGCCAGCGAGGCCCAGGGTTGCAGCCAGAGCGTGGTGGAGGGCGGCGCCCTGGTGGACAAGACCCGGCACTCCATCACGGAGCTGGCGGACGAGGTGGCCCAGGCCACCGGCGTCATCGATGAGCTGGATCTGCACGCCCAAGCCATCTCGGGAGTGCTGACCACCATCACCGGCATCGCCGAGCAGACCAACCTGCTGGCGCTCAACGCCGCCATCGAGGCGGCCCGGGCCGGCGAGCATGGCCGGGGCTTTGCGGTGGTGGCGGACGAGGTGCGGGTGCTGTCTAGGCGCACCCAAAGCGCCACCACCGAAATTCAGGGCACCATCACCACCTTGCAGCAGAGCACCCGTAACGCCGTGGCCATGATGCAGCGCAGCCGCGAGCAGGCGGGCCTCAGCGTGCAGGATGCCGATGCGGCCAGTGCCGCCCTGGCCGGGATCACCCGGGCCATCGCGGTGATCACCGACATGGCCACCCAGATCGCCACCGCCGCCGAGGAGCAGCATAAGGTCACCGACGAGGTGACCCGCAACATCCATGCGATCAAGGCGCTGGCCGATGAGCTGATTGGTCAGTCCGACGAGGGTCAGGCCCTGTCCCAGGCCCAGCTGCAGCAGGCCGAGGCGCTGAACGGCCAAGTGTCCCGCTTCCGTCTGTAGGCGGTCGAAAAGAAACAGGGAGGCGAGCGCCTCCCTGTTTTTGTTTCGCTCACTCCACCCGCTGGCGGCGCCGGAGCGCCCACCAGGCCAGCAGGCCATAGAGGGCCAGCTGGCCATAGAGCTGGCCCAGCTCGGGCCGGATCTGGGACAGATCGGCGCCTTCCACCTGCAGCTTGAGAAAGGCCTGGATCCCCGGGGTGGCGGGGATCCACTGGGCCAGGGCGGCCTGCCAGGCCGGCAGTCCCTCATTGGGCCAGATGAAACCGGTGACGAAGACGATGGGCAGGGAGCTGAGCACCACCAGGGCGGTGACCAGCTCCCGGCGCGGCAGCAGGCTGCCCAGCAGGCTGCCGACACAGCTGATGGTCATAAACAGCGGCAGCCAGAGCAGCAGCAGCTGGCCCAGGGCGGCCAGCCGCGGCAGCCCGTACCAGGCCAGCCCCACTACCAGGTAGGCCAGGGCAAACAGCAGATACAGCAGGGTGAACAGGCTGGTGCGGGCCGCCAGCAGGGTGAGGGGCGAGGCGCTCTGCCAGTAGCCGCTCTCGCCGGCCTGGCTGGCCAGCCGCTGGCCGCAGGCCTGCAGACCGGCGCCGATGAGCAGGGTCTGATGCAGGATCAGCAGGAACACCGCCGGCAGCACATAGGGCTGGTAACCCAGGGTGGGGTTGAACAGGGGCACGCTGTTTACCGCAAACGGCCGGCTGTCGTTGAGCGCCTGGGGCAGGGCCTCGCCACTGGCCAGTCGCCGCTGCACCTGGATGCCGACTCCCAAGGTGGCGGCCGCCGTGCTGAGGCCCTCGGCAATGCCGCTGTAGCTGAGGAAGTAGGTGGCATCCGCCGCCAGGGCCAGGGTGACGCTGCGCCCCAGGCGCACATCGCGCATGAAGTGCGGCGGTATCACCAGTATGCCCCGGGCCTCGTTGTGCCGCAGCCGCTGCTGGGCCGCCTCCAGGGTGCTGGCGGTACCGACAAACTTGAGCGTCGGCGTGGCCTCCGCCATAAAGGCCAGCTGGCGGGACAGCAGGCTGTCGTCCTGATCCACCAGGATCACCGGCAGCTCCCGGGCCACCTGGTTGGCATAGGGGGAGGGGTAGAGAAGGAAGTAGTACAGCAGGCCGCCAAACAGGGTCAGCAGTATGGCCCTGTCGGTAAACAGCCGCCGGGCCTCCTGGCGCAGCAGATCCACTAACTCAGCCACGACGTGCCCTCCGGATAATCCAGACCACCGGCAGCCAGAGCAGGCCGAACAGCAGCAGGTTGCGGATGGGCAGCCAGGCCGCCAGCCCCGTCATGGCGTAGTGGCCCTGCTGCACCTGCAGATCCACGTAGTGGGAGACCGGTAGCAGGCTGCGCCAGACACTGGCGAAGCCGTTCATCTGCTCCGCCGGAAAGGTGATGCCGATAAAGGCCAGCGCGGGGGCACTGAAGGCCGCCGCCAGGCTCATGGCCCGGGTGCCGTCGCGGGTCAGCAGGTAGAGCAGGCAGCCGATGGCCAGACTCGCCCCCACCATCAGTCCCTGGCCCAGCAGCAGCATGGCCAGGCTGCCGGCCAGAGGCCAGCCGGCCAGCTGGAAGGCCAGCAGCATGAGGGCGCCCCAGCCCCAGCCGATGAGCCAGTAGGGCAGCAGCAGCGGCAGGCCGAGGCGGCCCAGCCAGTCAGGTGTCTGCTGCTGGTGGCGGGCCAGCCCCACCAGGAGGGGCAGCACGCAGAGGATCTGCCAGATGGCCGGCCAGATGGCGCTGAGCAGGAACTGGGCGTAGTTGGTGCTGAGGTTAAACAGCGGCGTGATCTGCACGCGAATGGGCGCCGCCTGGCCCAGGGCACCCGGGCTCGGCACGCCGTGGGCCAGGGCGGTCAGGCCGGCGAGGCTGGCGTTGGCGGTGCCCAGGGCCTGCTGCAGGCTGCCGTTCACCAGCCGGCCCACCAGCAGCAGCTGGCCGTTGTAGCGCGCCTCCACCACCGGCTGCTTGCCCAGCCGCACATCCTTTTCAAATTCGTAGGGCAGGATCACCAGGCCGTAGAGGCGGCCGCTGCGCAGGGCGTCGGCGGCTTCTGGCCACTGGCTGAACTGCCGGGTGACCTGGAGCCCGGCGCTGTCGTCCAGCAGCTGGCTGACCCGGCGGGAGAGGTGGCTGCCGTCCTGATCCAGCACCCCGATGGGCAGATCCCGCGGCAGTCCGTTGCCAAACAGCGACCAGAGCCAGAGGCCCAGCAGCAGGGGCAGCCACAGCAGCAGGGCCAGCTGCCAGCGGTCCTGGCCTATGAGCCGCCAGGGAGCGGTCCAACGATTAGTCGGCATCCAGGCTCACCAGGCCGCTCATGCCCACCCGCAGGGGCAGGTCGGCCTCCAGGGGCCTGGCCTCCACCTCGAAGCTGCGCATGTCAAACCCGCTGCCGCTGTCGGTGGCCCGCCAGGTGGCGTACTCCCCCATCACGGCGATGTGGCTGACCCTGAAGCGGTGGGGCTGGTCGTCGATGGCCGGCAGCCGGACCTCGAACTCCCGCCCCATGGGGAAGTGCTTGAGCCTGTCTTCGCGCACCTGCAGCCGCAGCCAGGCGTCGTGCATGTCCAGCAGGGTGACCACGGGGAAGCCCTGGGGCGCCAGCTCCCCCGGTTGCAACAGCACCTGGCTCACCTCACCGCTGGCGGGGCTGCGCACCTCGGTCTCCGCCTGGTAGGCGGCCACCTCGGCCACGGCCCCCGCCGCCCGCTTGGCCTGCTCCCGGGCCGCCTGTTTCTGCTCCTCCCGCGCTCCTTCCTGGGCCAGCAGGTATTGCTGCTGGGCGGCATCGGCGGCCAGCTGGCTGGTGCGCCACTGGGTCAGGGCCTCGTCGCGCTTCTGCTCCGCCAGCACCCCTTCCTTAAACAGGGCATCCAGTCGCTGGTAGGTGGTCTGGTGCAGATCCGCGGCGGCCTGGGCCCGGCGCCACTGATCCTTGGCGGCCAGCACCTGCTGCTCCCGGGCGCCCAGCTCCACATTGCGGGCCAGGGCGCTGGCGGCGGCCTCACCGGCCTGGGCCTGCTGCATCTTGGCATCCAGCTCGGGACTCGTCAGGCGGAATACCAGATCCCCCTGCTGGAGCGGGTCGCCCTTCTTGACCAACACGCGGTCGATGCGGCCGGGGATCTTGGAGGCCACGCTGTAGCTTTGCGCCTCTATCTGTCCCTGCAGGCGCACGGGGGCGGGGCGGGTGGCCCACCAGGTGGCCCCCGCCAGGGCGGCGATGGGCAGCAGGGCAAGCAGGGGCAGGCGGCGGGACAGGGCACTCATGATTGAAACTCCACGTCGGCGTGTTGCGGGTATTGGCTGAATTCGGCGGCCCGGCCGGCCAGCGCCAGCAGGCGGGCAAGGGCGATGTCATAACGGTAGGCGGCGGCCTGGCGCTGGGTCTGCACCCCCAGCAATCGGGTCTGGGCCTCCTGCACATCCAGCGAGGTGCCCAGCCCCTGGGTAAAGGCGCTCTGGCGCAGCTTGAGGTTGGCCTGGGCCAGCTCGAGGGTGTGGGCGCTGGACTCATACTCCTGGCGCGCCTGATCGGCCTCCCGCCAGCTCTGCTGCACCAGCAGGCTCAGATCCTGCCTCAGCTGGGCCAGCATATCCCGCACCTGCAGCCGGGTGGTGGCGGCGGCGGCCAGGGTGTCGCTGTGGCCCTCGCGGCTCACCAGGGGCACCTTGACCCCCACGCCCACCAGCCAGTCCGGCGCTATCTTGGCCGCCAGCGTGTCCTGTTCATACAGCTGGTAGTTGCCGTACAGGAATACCTCCGGCAGCCGCTTGCCCGACTCCACCGTCGCCAGCCCCTCGGCCTGGCGGGCCTTGGCATCCAGCAGTTGCAGGCCGGGGTGATGGGCCAGGGTGTCGCCCAGCAGCTGAACCTGCTGCGGCAATTGCCGGTTGATAAACAGCGGCAGGCTGGGCTGGGGCTGCCCCGTCTCCCCCAGCAGGCTGGCCAATGCCAGCTGGGCGATCTCCGTCTGGCGGCGGGCCTGATCGGTCTGGATCTGGGCGTTGGCCAGGGCAGACTCGGCGGACAGGCGCTCCACCTCGGCGATCTGCCCCTGCTTGGCCAGCTGATTGGCCTGGGTCAGGTGATGGGCCAGCAGATCCTGCTGGGCCTGACGGGTGGCCAGCAGCTGCTGGGCTAGCTGGACGCCGAAGTAGCGCTGGGCCAGGGTCTCGAACGCCGCCATCTGCTTCAAGGCATACTGCTGGCGGGCCTCGTCCACCTGGGCGGCGCGTATGGTCTGGGCGGCATCGATGCGGCCGCCGGCGTACAGGGGCCACATGGCCTGAATGGAGCTGGTCACCAGATCCTGCTTGGTGAAGGGGGTCACCAGGGCGCTGCTGCCGCCGATGCCGGCCAGCAGCTGGCCCAGCAGCGGGCCCAGGGTGGCGTCCTGCGACAGCTGCGCCATGGGGTTGAGATCCGCCAGGTCCAGCTCGATGGGCTTGGCCATGTGGGTGGCCTGGCCACTGACGCTGATGTCCGGCAGGTAGAGGGCCCGGGCGGCATCCGCCAGCTGTTCGGCCTTGGTGATGCCGCCCTGCTCGGCCTTGAGGCCGGGGTTCTGGCTCAGCACCTGCTGCCAGGCACGGTCAAAATCCAGCGGCTGGGCCAGTGCTAGGGCTGGGCCGCACAGCAGCAGCAGGAGGGCACGCCGCCCCCGGATGTGTAACGCCATCTCGAATCCATCCTGATCGGCCGATCTCATCGAGACCGGGAAAAATGAGAGCAATTGTACTATTCACGGCTCGGCCCTCCCAGCACGGCAGCGGCGGGCCAGATCACTGTTTTTGCATCAGCCGATAGGCGATGGTCAGCACCCAGCGTCGGGGCAGCCAGGGCAGCAGGCCGTCGATCAGCAGACGCAGCCGCCAGTCGTTGAAGGCCACCAGCTTGCCCGCCAGCATAGCGGCATAGCCACAGCGGGCCACCGACTCGGCGCCCGGGGCGCCACGCCAAAAGTCCACCCCCTGCAGATCCCCCGCGGCCACGAAGCCGGTGGCCACCGCACCGGGACACAGGGCGGTGACCGTGATGCCGCAGGGCGCCAGCTCCGCCGCCAGGGCCTGGCTCAGCGAGCAGACGTAGGCCTTGCTGGCGAAGTAGACCGCCTGCCAGGGGCCCGGCAGGAAGGCGGCGGTGGAGGCAACATTGAGAATGCGCCCGTGGCCGCGGGCCACCATGGCCGGCAGCAGCAGCCGGGTCAGCCGGGTGAGGGTCATCAGGTTCAGCTGCAGCATCGCCTCCTGGCGGGCCGGATCCTGCTCGTGGAACAGGCCGTGGCCGCCCACCCCGGCGTTGTTGATGAGGTAGTCCACCGTCAGGGACTGTTGCCGGCAATGGTCCGCCAGTTGCGCGGCCGCCGTCGGCTGGCTCAAGTCCAGTGGCAGTATCCAGACCCGCACCCCGCAGGTCTGTTGCAGGGCCTGTTGCAACCGGGCCAGCTTGTCCGCCGAGCGGGCCACCAGCAGCAGATCGCCGCCGGCCCGGGCGTGGCACCAAGCCAGGGCTTCGCCGATGCCACCGGAGGCGCCGGTGATCAGGGCCAGGGGGGCGCGGGAGTCGGAGGGGGACATGCCGGAGCCTCGCAATTTGGTCAGACCAGTAGAATGAAGGGGGCTCATTCTACCCCAGTCCCCAGCCGCTTGGCAGGCGCAGGTTCGCATTTGTTTGGGCAAAAACTGCCCTTGGTTTATAATCCGCGGCCACTTTCTCGAGTTTTGCGTCATCACGGGACCTTTTCATGTCACAGTTCCTTACCGAGGTGGGCAAGCGCCGCACCTTCGCCATCATCTCCCACCCGGACGCGGGTAAGACCACCATCACCGAAAAGGTGCTGCTGTTCGGCAACGCCATCCAGCGCGCCGGTACCGTCAAGGGCCGCGGCTCGGGTCAGCACGCCAAGTCCGACTGGATGGCGATGGAAAAGGAGCGGGGCATCTCGGTCACCACCTCTGTGATGCAGTTCCCCTACAACGAGTGCCTCGTCAACCTGCTGGACACCCCGGGCCACGAAGACTTCTCCGAAGACACCTACCGCACCCTGACGGCGGTGGACTGCTGCCTGATGGTCATCGACGCCGCCAAGGGGGTCGAAGACCGCACTCGCAAGCTGATGGAAGTCACCCGGCTGCGGGACACCCCCATCCTCACCTTCATGAACAAGCTGGACCGCGACATCCGCGATCCCATGGAGCTGCTGGACGAGGTGGAGAACGAGCTCAAGATCAAGTGCGCCCCCATCACCTGGCCCATCGGCTGCGGCAAGCTGTTCAAGGGCGTCTACCACCTGTATGACGACGAGGTGATCCTCTACCAGACCGGTAAGGGCCACACCATCCAGGAGAAGCGGGTGATCCAGGGGCTGGACAACCCGGCGCTGGTGGACGCGGTGGGCGAGGATCTGCTGGAGCAGCTCAAGGGCGAACTGGAGCTGGTGCAAGGTGCCTCCCACCCCTTCGACCGCCAGGAGTTCCTCGATGGCGCCCTGACCCCGGTGTTCTTCGGCACCGCCCTGGGTAACTTCGGCGTCGACCACATGCTGGACGGCCTCACCGAGTGGGCGCCGGCCCCCATGCCGCGGCAGACCGACGCCCGGGCCGTGGCGGCCAGCGAGGAGAAGTTCTCCGGCTTCGTGTTCAAGATCCAGGCGAACATGGATCCCAAGCACCGCGACCGCATCGCCTTTATGCGGGTGGTTTCGGGTAAATATGAAAAAGGCATGAAGCTGCGCCACGTGCGCATCGGCAAGGATGTGGTGATCTCCGACGCCGTGACCTTCATGGCCGGTGACCGGGAGCAGGCCGAAGAGGCCTACCCGGGGGACATCATAGGTCTGCACAACCACGGCACCATACAAATCGGTGACACCTTCACCCAGGGTGAGGACATCAAGTTCACCGGCATCCCCAACTTCGCCCCGGAACTGTTCCGCCGCATTCGCCTGAAAGACCCGCTCAAGCAGAAGCAGCTGCTCAAGGGCCTGGTGCAGCTCTCCGAGGAGGGCGCGGTGCAGGTGTTCCGCCCCATCGAGAACAACGATCTCATCGTCGGCGCCGTGGGGGTGCTGCAGTTTGATGTGGTGGTGTCGCGCCTGAAGACCGAATACAACGTCGAGGCCATCTACGAGCCCATCAACGTCAGTACCGCCCGCTGGGTGGAGTGCCAGGATGGCAAGAAGTTGGATGAGTTCCAGCGCAAGTGCGCCCTCAACCTGGCGCTGGATGGCGGCGACAACCTGACCTATATCGCCCCCACCATGGTGAACCTGAATCTGACCATGGAGCGGTATCCGGATGTGGTGTTCCGGAAGACGCGCGAACACTAAGCTTCGCTTGTGCTGTGCCGGTTGGGCGCAGCCTGTCGGGATGAATGAGGGCCGTCGAGAGACGGCCCTTTGTTTTTGGTGGTTTTGGTTTGGTGGGGGAGGTTCCGCCCTTTGGGGCACTGGCGTTCTGCCTAACGCCGCTGGGCGGGGGCGGGCAAAGGGGCGCTAGCCCGCCCCTTTGCAATCCTGGGCCTTTTGCCCATGGTCGGGACAGCCCCTCGCTCTGGTCGTTGCTCCGGGGCCGCCAGTGACGGCCCATCCCTGGACCGGCGCTGGCTCAGCCCACCTCCCTGCGGGCCATCCCCTGCACACCGCCCGCCACTCGGCCCGGCCAAGGGCGCCCGGTGGTTTGATTGGGCCTTGGGGTTGAATTCCCATGGGTATTACACGGGCTGCCGGGATTCCCTCCCCTGGCAAGGGGAGGGGTAGTGTGGGGTGGCTTTGGTTGGCTTGTTTGACGTTGGCGGGTGGATCTCGGTTTGTCCGTTGCGCCCTGACGGGCATGGACTTTGTTGCCCCCCTGCCGCTGGTGGTTCTCCTGTGTCTTGCCAGGCAGGCCATCTCGCTCGATCATTGCTACCATCTGCATGCCCCAACTCTTGGCAGTCGGACTGCCTGCCAAAGGTACAGGATTACCGGTATACTACCTCTTCGCCTTTATGTTCCCTGACGGTACAGCGATAGCGTGACTCGCCTTTGCTGGTCTTACGTTTTTCTTTCGTGTAGCCGGCCATAGATACCTCGTGGAGTTCGCCTGTCCCATGAAATGGAGTGGTAGACATGGGGCAGGTGCAATCAACAAATGTCTGGAAACACCCGCAAATGACTCAGAAAAAAATCAGTGAAAACCCCGTTAAATCAGGCACTGAGGCCATCTCTGGCAAGCCTGTCCACCGCCAGACATTCTCGGTGGCCCCCATGCTGGATTGGACGGATCGCCATTGCCGTTACTTCCATCGGCTGATGACCCGGCACGCCTTGCTCTATACCGAGATGGTGACCACAGGCGCCATACTGAACGGCAAGGGTGACTACCTGGGGTTTGATGTGGCCGAGCATCCGCTCTCCCTGCAGCTGGGCGGCAGCGATCCCCAGGCCCTGGCCGCCTGTGCCAGGCTGGCCGAGGCGCGTGGCTACGACGAGGTGAACCTCAACGTCGGCTGTCCGTCGGATCGGGTGCAGAACGGTCGCTTCGGTGCTTGCCTGATGGGCGAGGCGGAGCTGGTGGCGCGCTGTGTGGCGGCGATGCGCGAGGCGGTCGCGATCCCGGTGACGGTCAAGACCCGCATCGGCATCGATGAGCAGGACTCCTATGAGTTTCTCTGCCAGTTTATTCAAACCGTCGCCGCTGCCGGCTGCGATACCTTTATCGTCCATGCTCGCAAGGCCTGGCTCAATGGCTTGAGCCCCAAGGAGAACCGTGAGATACCGCCGCTGGATTATCCGCGGGTCTATCGTCTGAAGCAGGACTTCCCACAGCTGACCCTGGCCATCAACGGCGGCATCAACAGCCTGGCCGAGGCACAGGTGCATCTGCAACATCTGGATGGGGTCATGCTGGGGCGGGAGGCGTATCAGAATCCCTACCTGTTGGCGCAGGTAGACAACACCCTGTTTGGCGATACGGCCCCCATCCTCAGCCGGCATCAGGTGGTGGAGGCCATGGTGCCCTACATAGAAGCCGAGTTGGCCAAGGGCAATCAGCTGGCCCATGTCACCCGCCACATGCTGGGACTGTACCAGGGCATCCCGGGGGCCCGGGCCTGGCGGCGTTATCTGAGTGAGCATGCCTGCCGCCGTGGGGCTGGGGTCGAAGTGTTGCTGGCGGCCATGGCGCAGGTGACGGAATGTGATCCAGCCGAGCAGGCAGACTAGCGTCCCCGGGTTATAGTCTAGTGGTGATGGTTTTCTGACCAGGATGGGTCGATATGAGCCTGCACCATAGTCTGCAACACGAGTTCCCTGAGTTTGCCGATAAACTGGAGGATCTGAAGTCCAGCGATCCGGAGTTTGCCCAGGTCATTCGCGAATACCACAGTCTGGATCACCGCATCCAGGGGTTGGCTTCCCGCGCCATCCCGGTGGGGGATGGGTATTTCGACTCCCTCAAGAAGCAGCGCCTGCTACTCAAGGACTCTATCTACCAGCGTCTGCTGGAATACTAATGGCGGTGGCCGGGCGAGTGTTGCCCGGTACTGCCGATGGGCACCACCTTGTTTTCCTGCTCCAGCAGCACCAGCAGCTGCTCTTCACGCATGGGCCGGGCTAGCAGATAGCCCTGGGCCATGTCGCAGCCCTTCTCCTGCAAGAGTCGCAGCTGCTGCGGCGTCTCCACCCCTTCGGCCACCACCGACAGATTGAAGGCTTCGGCCAGCTGCAAGATGGAGTCCACCAGCTTGGGATTGCTCTCCAGCTGCACCGTATAGCTGCGATCAATCTTGAGGGTATCCAGGGGCAGGGCCGTGAGATGGCTCAGGGAGGCGTAGCCGGTGCCAAAGTCATCCAGGGCTATCTCTACGCCTATCTGTTTGAGGGTGCGCACCATGCTGCGGGCCACATCATCCAGCTCAACCAGGGCGGTCTCGGTGATCTCGATGCCGATGCGCTCCGGCGGCAGATGATGGCGCTTGAGCATCAAGTCCACCTGACGCGGATAGTGGGGGTTGGACAGTTCGGTGGCGGAGGCGTTGATGGCCAGGCGGAACTCCTTAAATCCGGCCTGCGCCAGGCGGGCCAGAAACAGACAGGCCTGTTCCAGCACCCAGAGATCTATGTCCAGGATTTGCCCCGAGTGTTCGGCGATGGCGATGAAGCGATCTGGCGGCACCAGGCCCAATTCGGGGTGCTGCCAGCGCAACAGCAACTCGGCACCGCAGATGCGCTGTGCCTGCAGATCATACTGGGGCTGGAACACCACATAGAGCTGGCGCATGGCGATGGCAAAGCCCAGTTCGGCCTCCAGCCACTTATCTTCCCGCAAGCGCGCGGCGGTGGCGCCATCCAGTTGCAGCCAGTGGCTGCCATGCCGGCGCTGCGCATCGTGGCGGGCCTGGCTGGCGGCCTGCATCAACTCCTCCACATTGTCCGCCACCAAGGGGTAGCTGACGATGCCGGCACTAAACCGCAGATAGAGCTCGTAGCTGCCCAGATTGACCGGCAGTTTTAGGCGTTCCGCCAGCTGCTCGCACAGGCTGGTGGCCAGCATGGCGGGCTGCGGGGCCTGTTGTTCGGTGAGGGTAAAGGCAAACTCGTCCGACCCGACCCTGGCCATGGCGTGTCGGGCGACCTCCTCTCCGGCGTGGTGACGCAGTGTCTCGGTCAGCAGCTGACCGAACAGCTGTAAGGCTTCGTCACCGACCCGGTTACCGAAGGTCCGGTTGATGGCACTTAACTGCAGCAGCTTGAATTGGGTGAGCACAAACCCCTTGCCCTGACTGGTGAGGCCATGCAGGTGGCGCGCCAGCGCGGCGCGATTGCCCATGCCGGTCAGGGGATCCAAAAAGGCGGACTGCTCCAACTCCAGCTGGGAGGTTTCCAGCCGGGCGAGCATGCTGGCGAAGTGGTTGTGGAGCTCGCCCAGCTCGTCACGGGCCTTGATCTGGGGAATGTGGTGGGTCTGCTGGGCCATCACCTGCTGCATTAATCGTCGCAAGGTCTCAATGGGCTGCAATACCTGACGCTTGAGGGTCCAGGAGAGCAGCACTGCCAGGGCCAGTACGCTGATGCCCAGCCAGAGCAGGGTGAACAGGCGCAGCTTCTGGGTCTGGGGGGCCAGCTCTGGATAGGGGGTCAGGCTCAACAGCTGCAGCCCCATGCCGATGGCCGTGATCTGCCGCTGATAGCCCAATGGTGTTTGTTGGCGGATTTGCTGCGCCGTCCAGCCGGGGGGCAGTTCCCCGGCGACGCGATGATCATCCGGCCCCAACAGCAGGGCATAGCCGGCGCCGGAGGGCAGGTTCTCCGGTCGCAGCATCAGCCCTTGCAGGTCGAAGGTGAGGATCAGGGTGCCGGGGCTAGGCTCGCCGGGGGCGCCACCATTGAGTGGCCAGGCCTGCTTGATGACATAGCGGCCATCCTGCTCATCATAGAAGAGGCCCTGGAGCGAGTCGGGTGGCGTTAGGCTGTGCATCCGGTTGAGCATACGGAGATGGTTCGGATCGGACTGGCCCGGCCGAGTGCTCTGCGTCAGATACAGCCAGGGACGGTTCTGCTGATCAAACAGCGCCAACCCGCGCAGATGCTCATCGTGCAGCAGCAGGTTGGTGAAGCGACGTTTCACCTCTGTCTGCAGTTGTGAGCGCCGAAATGTGCCTTCTGGCGCGGATAACAGGTCTTGAAGTTCCTCGCTGTCGGCCAGTTGTTGCAGCAGTCGTTGGTTGTGTTCCAACTCGCTGAACAGTTGCTGTCGCACGGTGGCGGCCAGCAGGCTCTGTTGTTGTTGGCTCTGCGACAGGGTCAGGGCGTCGGTCAGTTGCCAGGTCAGGTAGCCCAAGGCCAGCAAGGGCAATAACAGGCCAGGCAACAACCGCCACAGGAGTTTGTGCTTCAATGTGGCCATGGCGGTGTCCTAGCAGAAGTCCCAAGGGGACTCGACAAGTGGACGATAGGGTAGGCAGAGCAGTGGCGGCATGGTTGTCATGGTGGCGATCCTGTCCACCTGGGGTGGAGTTGGTTGGCTACATAGGGTACGGCACCTTGGTTTCACTATAGACCTGTCCCATTGCCCCCCCCCTGTCAGATTCGAAGCTGGACAGATCCGTTTTTTGGATTTAACGCCCAGTGCGCGGGAGCCGGATCGCATTTATCCGTGTTATCTGCTTGAACTTTGCTGTCAGGTTTGCGGCGCCGGCGCGACCAATGGCTACCGCAGGCAGGGTGCCTGTGTGGCTCAGGAGATGTGCTATGTCTCAATCAATGGAACAGGGGCGTCAGTGGCTGCTGTCGGCGCTGGCGTGGTTGGCTGGCCCGGTGGAGTGGCTGGTCAGGCTCTATTTGGCCAAGGTGTTTTTTTTCTCCGGCTGGGTCAAGTGGCAGGATTGGGAGAGCACCCTCTACCTGTTTCGTTACGAATACCGGGTACCCTGGTTGCCGCCGGAGTGGGCCGCCTGGCTGGCAACCGCTAGCGAGTTGCTACTACCGGTGTTGTTGGTGCTGGGGCTGGGGACCCGTTTGGCGGCCGGTGGCCTGTGGATCCTCAACCTGGTGGCGGTGATCGCCTATTACCACGTGCTCAAGACGAGTCCGGCGGCGCTGCAGGATCACCTGCAATGGGGGCTGTTGCTCAGTCTGTTGCTGGTTCGTGTCCCTGCCGCCTGGGGGCTGGATCACTGGTTGGCGCGGCGGCGCGCCCCCAAGCTGCCAGCGGGCTCACGGTGAGGGGGGCAGTGGCGTGCTACAACTAGCTGACCGTGTCGTTGCCTGACAGTGAGGTTTCATGAGTTTGCAGCAAGAGGCGCCTTTGGCCTACCAGGATGTGTTTGTGTGGGGACCCCTGTACGAGACCGGCCTGCCACTGATGGATACCCAGCATCGGATGCTGGTGGATCTGATCAATCAGCTGGGACGCTACCGGGTCGAGGGGGCCGATGAGCAGGCCCTGATGAACTGCTGTTGGTCACTGCGCCAATATGCGCTCTACCACTTCTCCTGCGAGGAGCAACTGCTGGAGGCCAGCCCGCTGTCCGAGGAGCACAAGGCCAGCCACCTACGACGGCATGGCGAGTTTGCCCAGGCCATCGATGGCTTGAGCGAGCAGGTTCGGCAGGATGTGGGCCAAGGGGCCGATGCCCTGTTGGGCTTTTTGGTGAAGTGGTTGGCGCTGCACATACTGACCGAAGACATGGCCCTGGCCGCGTCGCTGGATCAGGTGCCGGAAAGCGTGCCGGTCCGTAGCCAGGGGGTGCTTATTGAGGCGGTCGGGCAACTGTTTGATCGCTTGGTGAGCCAGCGCGGCTGGTTGGCCGACCGCTGTCGCCAACTGGGAGAGCAACAGCGCCAGCAGGCCTATCGCCTCAGTCACGAGGATGGGTTGACCGGGCTGGCCAACCGGCGCGCGCTGCAGGAGCAGCTGCCGTCGCTGCTGACGGCGGCTCAGCGTCAGGAGAGACAGTTGTGGTTGGTACAGCTCAAGCTGGAGCAGCTTGAGGCGGTGAATCAACAGCTGGGCTGGAATGCCGGTGACCAACTGTTGCAGACCCTGGCGCGTCGGTTGGCTGATGCGGGGGCGGAGCTGGTGGTGCGGCTGGCGGATGCCCGTTTCGTGTTGGTGGTGCATCCGTCCACCGGCCAGCCGGTGTTGGCCGATTACCTGGCCCAACTGCAGGGCGGTTTGACGGCGCCCGTGTCGTTGCTCGACGGGGCTGCCAGCTGGACGCCTCGCCTGCAACTGGCGGCGGCCTGTTACCCGGATGACGGCCTGTGTGCCGAGGTGTTGTTGCAGCAGACCCGGGCCAGCTAGTCAGCCGGCGCCTCCTGTACCTTATCGTAAAACTGACGGGCGATGTCGATAAACTCTGCCTCGATCTGGAAGAAGGCATCGACAATATCCGGATCAAAGTGGCTGCCACGCCCCTCGGCGATGATGGCCGCGGCCTTGTCGTGGGGCATGCCTCGCTTATAGACCCGATTGCTGATGAGGGCGTCATACACGTCGGCCAGGGCCATCAGCCGGGCGGAGAGGGGGATCGCCTCTCCGGCCAACCCTTGTGGATAGCCGGAGCCGTCCCACTTCTCGTGATGCCCATAGGCAATCTCCTTGGCGACCTGGAGGAAGGCCACCGAGGTGCCCAGGGCATGCTCGGCATGCTCTATGGCCTGCAGACCCAGGGTGGGATGCCGCTTCATCACCTCGAACTCTTCCGGCTCAAAGCGGCCGGGCTTCAGCAGTATGCTGTCCGGTATGCCGACCTTACCGATATCGTGCAAGGGCGCGGATTTGAACAGCATGGCGATCTTCTGTTCATCCAGCTCCCTGGCAAATTTGGGGTGCTGGCACAGGGCCTGCGCCAAGGCCTTCACATAGTATTGGGTGCGGCGGATATGGTTGCCGGTCTCGTTGTCCCGGGTTTCCGCCAGGGAGGCCATGGCCAGTATGGTCACATCCTGAATGGCCATCACCTCCTGGGTGCGCTTGGCCACCTCCTGCTCCAGGTAGTCGCTCTTGCTGCGCAAGAAGTCGGCGCTGGCCTTGAGGCTTAAATGGGTCTTTACCCTGGCCAGGACCACAGGGGGACTGATGGGCTTGGTGATGTAGTCCACCGCGCCCAGTTTGAGGCCCAGCTCCTCGTCCTCGACACTGGCCTTGGCGGTGAGAAAAATGATGGGGATCCGCCGGGTGGCGCTATCTTGCTGCAGACGACGGCAGACCTCGTAGCCATCCAGGTCTGGCATCATGATATCCAGCAAAATAAGGTCAGGCTGAGGCTGGCTCTGGGCGATGCGCAGCGCCTTGTCGCCGTTGTTGGCCACCTTGACCTTGTACAGATCCTTGAGCAGAAAGCTCATCATGGTCAGGTTTTCCGGCGTGTCATCCACCACCAGTATGGTGGGCTTGTCCAGTCTCGACGGGGTCTCCATGCTTAGCACTCCTCTTGCCAGGCCTTGACCAGGGCCAGCGCTTGTTCAAATTCAAACTGGCGAATAGCCTCATCCAGTTGGGCCAGCCGCCGTGGAGCCTGCTGTTGCAGGCTGGCCTGATGCTCTTCCAGTATCGTCAGGGCCTCCGAATCATCATCGGCCAGCAAATCGGCCAGTCGCTGAAGTATCGGGCGGATATCGCTGCTCACCGGGCTGGCGACCGGTGGCTCTGCCTGCTGACCAAGCCACTGGGTCAGCTGTTGACAGAGTTCTTGCAGCGGCGGCTCCAGTTGAGCGAGGTGATCAGATAGCACTGCCGGTGCAGTCTGCTCCCGGATGGCCTGTTCCAGCTCGGCGGCCTGCGCCTGCAAGTCGCTGGCCCCCAGGTTACCGCAGACCCCCTTGAGAGAGTGGGCCAGCCGTTCGGCCAGCGGCAGGTCCTGGTTTGCCAGCGCCTGCTGGATGCGGGCCACGCAGTCTTGCTGGCTGCTGGCAAACTTCGCCAGCAGCCTCAGATACAGCGGCTGATTACCCATGACCCGGCTCAAGCCCAGGCGCGTATCCAGCCCCTCCAACTGGGGCAGGGCTATCGCTGGGGTTGCGGTCTCCTTGGGGGGGGGCGCACGACGGGGTTCGGCGGCCTGGTGGGGCGGGATCCAGCGCAGCAGGGCCTGCCACAACTGATCCGGCTCTATGGGTTTGCTGACAAAGTCATCCATGCCGGCGGCCAGGCACAGCTCCCTGTCCTGTTCCATGGCGTTGGCCGTCATGGCCACCACTGGCAGCTTGGCCCATTGCGGGGTTTGTCTGATGCGTCGGGTGGCTTCCAGGCCATCCATCACCGGCATCTGCATGTCCATCAGCACCAGATCGTAGGGCTGTTGTGCCAGCTGTTGCAGTGCGGCCTGGCCATCACCGGCGATATCCACCACGAAACCGGCGTTGGCCAACAGTTCGCTGGCCACCTCCTGATTGATGTCATTGTCCTCCACCAGCAGCAGGCGAGCACCGGCGATGCTGGGCAGTTCGGCCTCGAGCTGGCTCAGACCTCGGTGGCGTAAGCGCGGTGGCGTCTCGGCCTCCTGCGGCCCATCGGCCAACAGCCGGATGGCGGTGTCGAACAGCATGGAGGGGGTGAGGGGTTTGGACAGGTGGGTGATGGTCCGATCGCCCATCTGGCTATCCGTCGAAACGGCCTGCTCGCTGCCGTGAACCAGCACCACGTGCGGTGGCGCGGGCAACGCCAGGTCGGCTAACTGGGCCAGGGTCTGTTCGCCGGAGAGTCCCGGCAGCTCGCTCTTGAGAAACAGCAGGGCGATGGGAGCACTGGCTTGCCGCTGCTGCAGCAGGCTAAGCGCAGTGGCACCGTCTTGGGCGTGACTGACTTCAAAGCGCAGCGCGGTGAGCATCTGGGTCACGGCACTGGCCGCCTTGGGGTTGTCCTCCACCACCAATACGGGGGTGCCCCGCAGATCCTGACTGGGCAGCAGGGCCTCGGCATCGGTCTGGCTGACCGGTTGCAACCGGGCGGTGAACCAGAAGGTGCTGCCCTGGCCGTAGCGGCTCTCCACCCCGACCTCGCCGTGCATCAGCTCGGCCAGCTTACGGGAGATGGCCAGGCCCAGGCCGGTACCGCCATACTTGCGGGTGGTGGAGGCATCGGCCTGCTGGAAGCTTTGGAACAGGCGGGCCTTTTGCTGGTCGGTCAGGCCGATACCGGTGTCATGCACACCGAAGTAGAGCAACAGCCCCTGGTCATCTTGTGTGACCAGCTTGATCTCCAGCCGTATGTCCCCCTGTTCGGTGAACTTGACCGCGTTACTCATGTAGTTGATCAGGATCTGCCCCAGACGCAGCTCGTCCCCGGTCAATTCGAAGGGCACATCGGGGGCCACGTCTATGATGAATTCCAGCCCCTTCTGATAGGCTTTCTCGGCGGTGAGATCGATGATCCCCTCCAGCAGGCTGGCCAGGGCGAAGGGTTGCGGATTGAGGGTCAGCTTGCCGGCCTCAATCTTGGAGAAGTCCAGTATGTCGTTGATGATGCCCAGCAGATGCCGGCCCGAGCGGTGGATCTTGTCGACGAAGCTGCTTTGCCGGGGGGCGAGGGGGGTCTTTTGCAGCAGGTGGGCCAGCCCCAGGATGGCGTTGAGCGGTGTGCGGATCTCGTGACTCATGTTGGCCAGAAAGTCCGACTTGATCCGGGTGGCCTCTTCGGCGAGCTCCTTGGCCTCCGCTAGCTTGGCCTCGGCCTGTTTCTGATCCGTGATGTCGACGAAGGTGCCGATCACCCCACCGGGCTGACCATTGGTCTTGTGGAAGGCGGAGGCCCAATAGAGGGTCTGATGCTGCAGGCCGTCGGCAAACGGGACGGTCGTTTCCCGTTGTATCGAGCTGTTTTCCTGGATGAGGCGCAGATTCTCCTCATGGTATTGCTGGCGTTCGACTTCCGGCAGAAACGGCAGCTCCAGCACCGTCTTACCGATCAGTGCCTGGGTATCCACACCGAAGGCCTCGCCATAGGCCTTGTTGAAGCCGGCATAGTGGCCCTGGGCATCCTTGTAGAACAGGGGGTAGGGGATGGTATCCATCAACACCCGCTGGAAGGCCAGCTGATCGGCCAGGGCCAGCTTGGCCTCCTGTTCGGCGGTCACGTCTCGCCAGTAACCGTTCCAGATGAAATGACCCTCTTGTGGTTCCGTGATCTCGGCGCGAGTCTCGATCCAGCGAACTTTCTGCTGGTCGTCGAGAATGCGATAGAGCAGGTTGCGGTTATCGGCGGCGTTCGTCTGCTCCTGCATCTGCTGCTTGGCCTGGGGCACATCCTCCGGGTGAACCCGGGTCCATCGGATATCTGGATTGGCCATCAGCTCCTGGTTGTCCAGTCCCCACACCTGCTTGGAGCGGGCACTGATGAAGGTAAAGTGTCCCTCCTCCGCCGGCGCCATCTCGTAGCGGAACACGGCGCAGGGGACGGATTCCGTGATGTCGGTGATGAGCTTGCGGGCGTATTCGGCCGTCGAGGTGATCGCCTCCAGCTCGCGGGTTCGCTCGAGTATCTTTTCCTCCAGGGTATCGTTCAATTGCTCCAGCGACTGGGTGGCATCCAGCAGGTTACGGCGCATCAGTTCCTGGGCCGACACCAGGGCCTGCAGCTCATGGATCTCGCTGTGCACCGAGACCGGGGTCTGCAAGTCCATGTTGCCGATGCGGTGACTCTCCATCACCAGGGCGCGGAGTTGGCGAGCGATGCGGCGGGCGGACGGGATGACGATGCAGGCGGCCAGGCCCAGGCAGGCCAGCAGTATGCCCAGCAGCATGAGCCACTCCCGGCTGCCCAAAAACAGGAAATCGGTGCGTGGTGCATAGATGCCCAACCAGATGTGGCCATCTCCCAGGCTCAGGCGCCGAAACTGATGGAACCAGACGGTCCCATCGGGCAGCCGGCTGCTGGCCAGCTGCCGGTCATGCTGCCCCTGTTTCATCCAGGCCTGGGTGCTGTTCACCAGGACCGGGTGCCGTGAGTGCAGCACCGAGTCCATCAACTTGGGCGCCGGTTGCTTGGCCGCCTGGTTGTCCGTCAGTACGTGATCCGGCAATCCCAGACTACGCAGCTGTTCGTCAAACAGCACGGCAAAGCCGTGGGGGCTGACTTCCAACTGGCTGGTGTAGCGTGAGATGTTCTGCAGGGTGACATCCAGCGCCAGTACATAACGCTGACCATCCAGGCCGACAAATTGCTGGCTGACGGTGACCCCCGGTTTTCCGGAGGGATAGAAGACGTAGGGGGCGGTCCAATAGACCTGGTCGGGGTCGGTTTGCGCCAGGGCGCCGCGAAACCAGGGGCGGCTCTTGGTATCGAAGTCCTTGTCGGCCGTCTCCCACGATGCCTGCTGCAACTGGCGATCCCAGTGCAGTAGGGCAATCTGCCGGCCTGCCGGTGTGTGGCGGCTGAGGTGGTTAAGCGGCAGGCCCTGTTCGTCTCGCATCAACATGATGCCGTTGCCATCTTCCCGCGCCAGGGCGATGGCGGCCACGTTGGCGTTGTTGTCGATGAAGGGCAGGAAGAGGTTGTCCAGCATGGCAACCTGCTGGGTATTCCCATCAAGCATCTGCTGCAGTGTGGTGGCATCCGGAACCAGCAGGTTGCGCCTGAGTACTCCCTCAACGGTTTGCAGTGTGGTGCGGGTGCTGTGCCCCAGCTCCACCATGTTCGCCTCCATCTCCACCGAGGCTTGCTGCATCTGAGCGTTGGCGACCCGCTCTATGGTGGGGCGGATCAGCAGGAAGTGGATCCCCAGCCCAAACAACAACAGGGCGCACAAGACGATGCCGAACGCGCGGCTCAGCATCATCTGTAAAAAAGAACGATGGGCTCTTTCCATCTTTACCTCGACCCCCTGGGTGGGGGGAACTTTGTGTTGAGCCAAGCGGTCAATCGCGCTGGCCGGCTAGGTTGGTATGTCTGCCAGCAGGCTCGCGGTGACCGGTTCGTCCTGCTGGGCGGCGGTCAGGTACTGCCGGGCGTAACGCTGGGGCAGGCCGGACTCGACGAACAGGCGGAACAGGGGACCGTCCAGATGACGATCCTGCACCATGCGTGCCATGATCCCCAGCGCCTGGTTCAGGCTCTTGCCTTCCTTATAGGGCCGGTCGCTGGCGGTCAGCGCCTCGAACACATCGGCGATGGCCATCATGCGGGCCGGCAGACTCAGCTCATCCTCATTCAGCCGCTTGGGATAGCCGGTGCCATCCAGCTTCTCATGATGGCCGCCGGCTATCTCGGGCACTGCCTGCAAATGCCGCGGGAAGGGCAGGGTGGTGAGCATCTTGATGGTCTGGATCATGTGCTCGTTGATCTTGTAACGCTCCTCTTCCGAGAGGGTGCCGCGGGCGATCCCCAGGTTATACAGCTCGCCCCGGTTATAGAGGTATTGGGGCACCTTGACCTTGAAGCCCCAGGGGTTGTCCTCGGCCAGCTGCTCGGTGGGCGGCCGGGCGATGCAGTGCTCAGGCCTATCGCTGAGCAGCGGCTCCTGACAGGGCAGCTCGGCCGCCGGAGTGGCCTGCTTGCGGGACAGCTCCTCATGAGAGAGCCCCAGGCGATCGTCCAGGGTGCGCCACCAGCGGCGCTGGGCGATGGCCGACAATTTTTCCAGCTTCTCGGGGGCCATGAATTCCCCCCCCTGATTGCACTGAGCGACGAAGGCGTATTCCTCATCGAGCTGCTGCCAGACAGGCGCCATGGCCTGGCGGATGGCCTCGGCCCGGTCGGCGGGCAGGGCCGCCTCCAGCTGGCGGATATGGGCCTCGCGCTTCAATACCTCAAAGCGCATGCGCACCTCATGAATGCGGTCATACAAGGTCTCCAGCTTGGTGGCCTTGTCCACCACAAATTCCGGGGTGGTGACCTTGCCGCAGTCGTGCAGCCAGCAGGCGATGTGCAGCGCCTCCTGCTCGTCGGCATTGAGGTTGAAACGGGCGAAGGGCCCCTCTTGCTGATCGCAGGCGGCCTGGGCCAGCCACTTGGTCAGCACGGGCACCCGCTGACAGTGGCCGCCGGTATAGGGGCTCTTGGCGTCGATGGCATTGGCGATGAGCTGGATCAGGGACTCCAGCAGCTGCTTTTGCTCCTCCAGCAGGCGCTGGGTGTCCAGGGCGGCGGCGATGGAGCCGCACAAGGCGCGGATCAGTCCCAGTTTGGCTTGCTGCTCTTGCTCCGAAGCCTGGGGTAGCAGCAGCAAGAGGGTGGCGATGGGTTCATTGCGCCGGTTGGTCAGGGCCTCGGTGACCAGCCACAGGGCGCCGGGATAGGGGCCCAGCTCGGCAAACTGCTGTTGCCAGCTGGCCTCATCCTGTGCCACCAGCCCTTCCGGCGGTAACTCGGCTGGCAGGGGCGGGAGCTGGGCCAACTCCTGGCCCTGCCACAGGCCGCGCCCTGTGGTTTGTCCCACCGGTTGGGCCAGGTAGAGCAGCACCCCCTGCGCCTTCACCAGATTGCTGCTCTCCTGCAGGATGCGGGTCAGCAGCAGGGGGAAGTGATGTTCGCCATGCAGCGCCTGACCGATGGAGCGAAAGTTGCCTATGGTGTGCTTCATCCGCACCATGGCGCGGGTCAGATCGGCTATCTCCTTGATCCGACTGGTTTTCAATGGGCGATCGTTGAAGTCGAAGCGACGAATGGCGTCGGCCTCCCGGGTCAAGTCGATCAGCGGGCGCGCGGTGCGGCGGGCCAGCCACCAGACGCTGGGCAGCATCAGCAGCATCACCAGGGCGGAGATCAGCAGGTTGTGGCGAGCCTGGGACAGCGCCGGGCCGTACAGGCTCTCCTCGGTTTGCAGCATGGCCAGGTAAAGGGTGCCACTTTGTGCCGTCTTAACGGCCAGTCGGCTGAGGACGCCGGTCCAGCCATGACCTTGCTCATCCACCAGATCCAGGCGTTGTTCACTGTTACCGGTCAGGGCATCGCTCAGGGACAGATGGGGGAAGATGCTGCCCTCGTATTCGGACAGGCTCAGCAACCGGTGGCGCGCTGCCTCGGGCAGGGGGCGTGAGCCGGCCATCAGGTTGCCGGCCTGGTCAAACAGCGCCATCTGCCCGGTGGGCGGCAGGGCCATGCGCGCCATCAACTCGGACAGCTGACTCATGCTCAGATCCGCCCCCAGCACCCCTTCGTCGGCACTCAGGCTCAGGGTGGTGCCCACCTCCTGGGTGGTAAAGAAGAAATAGGGCGCCGAGATGGCGATACCCGACTGCTGGTTGGCCGCCTGATACCAGGGGCGTTGCCGGGCGTCGAAACGATACTCCGGCTGGTAGCGGCGCTCCAGCAGGCGCAACTGGTCATCGTAAAACAGGAAGACCGCCTCCGGATGGGCCGATGTGGGCTGATCCAGACTCTGCACCAAGAGGGTGGCCTCCTCGGGGGGCGGCTCCTTGAGGGCCTGGCGGGCCTGGGGCGTCAGACTGCGCAGCAGAAAGAAGTCACCATTCTGATAGCCCATGTAGACGGCACAGACGCTGGGGTTACTGACCAGCAGCTGTTGCAGTTGCGGCAGGCTGGCCAGCCGCTGGCTGAGGGTGCGCGCCGTGGTGAGGTTGGACTGCTGCATCAACCCCAGGGAGAGCTGGATGGGCTGGTAGTGGCGCTCCAGCGTCTGGCTCAGCAGTTGACGCTGCAAGGCAAACTGCTGCTGCGCCTGCTGTCGACTCTGGGCCAGGGTGGTCTGATAGCCTAGCGTCAGCAGCACGCAGCCAAACAGGACAAACAAGCCCAGAAACAGGGCGCCGATATGGAGGTAGAGCGGATAAAGCAGTAGGCGTCTTGGCATGGCAATCCCCTGGCCGCATCTCGGTCATAAGCTGACCATCTTGAGCATGAACTGCCGGGGAATAAGCGTCAAACGGAATACAGCTCTTGCCAGCCGAAAACGAGGTGAAGATGAAATGCTTGCAGCATCAAACGCTTGGCGAGTCATCAACAGAGCCGAACTTGGAAAAAAAGACGCTGCCTTAGGCAGCGTCTTTTTAGGCTTCAGGTCGAAGCATTAGTTCATGCCGTACTTCTTGAGCTTCTTGCGCAGGGTGCCGCGGTTGATGCCCATCATGATGGCGGCGCGGGTCTGGTTACCACGGGTGTACTGCATGATGATGTCCAGCATGGGGGCTTCCACTTCGCTCAGCACCATCTCGTACAGCTCGGTGACTTCCTGGCCGTTGAGCTGGGCCAGGTAGTTGCGCAGCGCCTGCTGGACGGACTCGCGCAGCGGACGTTGGGTGGGTTCGTTGGTGTGAGCATGAGTGGTGGTGGTAACCAGTGCGTCGGAACTCAGGGTTTGTTCAAACATATTCTGTCTGCTCTTTTTATGCTGTTATGTCAAAAAATTGCTTCAATGCGTCCAGTTGGCCTGCGGCCGTCTCCAGCACATTGAAACCTCTGCGAAAATCCTGATCCGTCCCCATCTTGTCCAGGTACCAGGCCACGTGCTTGCGGGCAAAGCGGACCCCCTGATATTCACCATAGAACTGGTGTAGGGCCGCAACATGTCCCAGCACGAGGGCACTAACCTCCTCCTGCGAGGGGGCCGGCGCCGTCTCGCCCCGTTCCAGATAGTGGCGGATCTGGCGGAATAACCACGGCTGTCCCTGCGCGGCCCGGCCGACCATCACCGCATCGGCGCCCGTGTAATCCAGTACGGCGCGCGCCTTGTGCGGCGAATCTATGTCGCCGTTGGCCACCACAGGGATGGTGACAGCCTCTTTGATGGCCTTGATGGTGTCGTACTCGGCCTCGCCACGAAACAGGCAGGCCCGGGTGCGGCCATGCACCGTCAAGGCCTGAATGCCGACCGCTTCGGCCAGTCTGGCGATGGCAACCCCATTGCGGTTGTCTGGATCCCAGCCGGTCCGGATCTTCAGGGTCACGGGCACAGGCACCGCCTGCACCACCGCCTCCAGGATCCGGGCCACCAGGTCGGGATCGCGAAGCAGGGCGGAGCCCGCCAGCTTCTTGTTCACCTTCTTAGCCGGACAACCCATGTTGATGTCGATGATCTGGGCCCCCGCTGCCACATTGTGGCGGGCGGCCTCGGCCATCAGGGCGGGCTCGCAGCCGAGGATCTGCACCGAACGAATGCCGGCCTCGCTCTGCTCGTAGCGCCGCTTACGCGATTTTTCCGTGTCCCAGGTATCCGGGTTGGCCAACATCATCTCCGACACCGCCAGTCCGGCGCCCATCTGCAAGCAAAGCTGGCGGAAGGGACGATCCGTGACACCGGCCATGGGGGCGAGGATCAGGGGGGCATCCAGTTTGTAGGGACCAATCTGCATCGATAAAACAACCATCGGCTCAGGGCGGCGTATATTACGCATTTTTTGACAGGCTGAAAAGGTCAGAAATTGAGCATGGCGGGATTTTTTCTCGGCATGATTTGCCCGCTGCGCTTGCAAATCAATTTACCTTTCCAATTCAAGTGGATAACCCTGTTTTCTTCGCAATTATCATGGCCCGGATTGAGGCTTTTTCCCGGCGGAATGCCGGGGCGGCGGCGGGGCAGGTTTTTCTTGGCCGGCCATTTTCTTTGGCGGACAGCGGCGTATGCTGAGCCAGCACATGACGAGGAGGTGGCATGTACCGGATTTTGTTTGTGGAAGATGACGCCGAGATGGGGCAGCTCATCGGCGACTGGCTGGCCCGCCATGACATGACGGTGCTACTGGAGCCGCGGGGCGATCAGGCCCTGGCCCGGGTGGCGGCGGAGGCGCCGGATCTGGTGCTGCTGGACATCATGCTGCCGGGGATGGATGGGCTGTCGGTCTGCCGGGCCTTGCGTCCGCAATTTGCCGGCCCCATCGTCATGCTCACCTCCCTGGACAGCGACATGAATCAGGTGCTGGGGCTGGAGCTGGGGGCGGATGATTACATCCTCAAAACCACGCCGCCCCCCGTGCTGCTGGCCCGCCTGCGGGTGCAGCTGCGCCAGCGTGGCCTGATGCGGGAACCGCTCCCCAGTGCCCTGCCAGCCAACCGGCTGAGCCTGGGGCAGCTTGTCATCGATCTGCCCAGCCGCAGCGTGCGCCTGTCCGGTCGGGAGGTGAGTCTGTCGACCGCCGAGTTTGATCTGCTGTGGCAGCTGGCCAGCCATGCCGGCGAAATCCTGGGGCGGGAGCAGCTGTTTCGCGCTCTGCGGGGGCGGGACTACGATGGGCTGGATCGCAGCATGGATGTCGCCATCTCCCGACTGCGCCGTAAGCTGGGGGACAGTGCCGAGACGCCGACCCGGATCAAGACGGTGCGTCAGAAGGGCTACCTGCTGGTGGCCGAGGCCTGGGACTAGCTGATGCGGCGCCTCTTTATTCAGTTCTACCTGCTGCTGATGGCCAGCTTCGTGGTGGCGGTGCTGCTCATCGGCAGCCTGTACGAGGGCACCGCCGAGCGGGTGGGCAATCGCTATCTGGAATACCTGGTGCAGGATTCGCTGGATCGGCTCTCCCAAGAGCTGGCCGAGATGCCGGCCGATCAGTGGTCGGCACACATGACCCAGTATGCCAAGCACCTGGGGATGGCATTGCATACGGCACCCTTGTCGGCGCAGCCGCTGGAGGCCGAGGACCTGGCCTTCCTGGCTGCCGGCAACATAGTGCTGATGGAGGCGGATGACACCTTTATTCAGCGCATCGGTCAGAGCGATCGGGTGCTGGTGGTCGGCCCAGTGCCCTATCTGTCGTTCCTGCATCAGCTGCGCTGGGTGGACGTGGGGCTGCTGCTGGGGCTGGGACTGTCCCTGGGGCTGCCCATCCTCTGGTGGTTGCGTCCCCACTGGCGCGGCTTGCAGCAGCTGGTGGCGACCGCCCAGCGCTTGGGGGCCGGGGATCTGCAGGCTCGGGTGAGTTTGCCAACGGGCTCGAGCCTGGCGGAGCTGGGCCAGACCTTCGATCAGATGGCCGAGCGGCTGCAGGCCAGCATTGCCGGCCGCAAGTTGCTCACCGATGCCATGGCCCACGAGCTGCGCACCCCCCTGGGGCGGCTGCGTTATCGCCTGGCCATGTTGGCCTCGCCGTTAAGCGACAGTGAGGAGCGCGCCATCGGCCGGGATCTGGCCACCCTGGAGCATCTGATCGACGACATGCTGACCTATGGGCGCCTCACCCAGCCCGGTTTTCGTCTGACGCCGGGTGACTGGGAGCTGGTGGCCTGGGCCCGCGGCCATCTGACCGAATGGCAGGCCCTGGGGCCACAGTGCCGGCTGAGCCTGGTGTGCGACCTGGCGGTGTTGCCCTGGCGCGGGGATCTGGCCTTGCTCGAGCGGGCCATGGACAACCTGGTGGCCAATGCCCTGCGCCATGCCCGCCAGCAGGTGCAGGTTCGGTTGCAGTGCCAGGACGAGCAGATCTGGCTGTCGGTGGCGGACGATGGGCCCGGGGTGCCCGCCGAGGCGGTAGAGCGGGTATTCGAGCCGTTCTTGCGGCTGGATGAGAGCCGCAATCGCCGCACCGGCGGCGCCGGACTGGGGCTGGCCATCGTCCGCAGCATAGCCCAGGCCCATGGTGGTCGCGCCTGCCTGCTGCCCTCGGCACAGGGGGCCCACTTCTGCCTGCAGCTGCCGGTACATTTGGATACAAACGGTCACGCAACCTTGACGGACGGGACGTCGGCGCAGGGATAAAGTGCCGGACGTGGAGCAAGGGCTCCCTCTTCCATCCAAGGAGATTTCCATGAACAAGTCCCTGTTGTCCTGCCTGCTGACCCTGGCTTTCACCCTGCCTTCTCTGGCCTGTGTGGCGGCAGAGCAAGCCAGCACCACGGCGGCCAGCGCCAATGCCACTACCCTGATAGTGCCGAAGAAGGCGTCGACCAGCGCCAGCCAGAGCGTCAAGACCGCCCAGACCCAGAGCAAGAAGGCGGTGACCTCCGCCAAGAGCAGCAAGACCACCGCCACCAAGGCCGTGCATAGCCAGACCAGCAAGAGCGTCAAGGCCAGTGCCGCCGAGCACAGCGCGCCCAAGGTGAAGAAGGTCAAGGCCAGCAGCACCGCCAAGGCGACCCAAGCCAAAGCCACTCAAGCCAAAGCCACTCAAGCCAAAGCTACGAAGGCCAAAGCCACGACAGCCAAGACTAGTGCCGTCAGCACCGGCAAGAGTGCCGCCGCCAGCCAGCCGGTGGTGCTGAAGAAGGTCAGCCAAACGACCAATTAAGCTTGGCTCACTGTGACCCTTTCCCCGTCTCAGCAGGGCGGGTTTGTCTGCCAGGGGCCTGCCCCTGGCTTTTTTGTCGCTTGCACCCGCATGGCGGCCCGGTATGCTGACCCCTTACTGATGACCAAGGAGTCACCATGACCTGGAATCTATCTCCGGCCCGCCTGTTTGCCGCCTCAGCCCTCTTGCCCGTGATGGTGATCGACCGTCCCGAACAGGCCGTGCCCATTGCTCGGGCCTTGCTGGCGGGCGGGCTGTCGGTGTTTGAGGTGACCCTGCGCACACCGGCGGCCCTGTCTGCCATTGCGGCCATCCGCGCGGCGCTGCCAGAGGCCTATGTCGGGGCCGGTACCGTGCTCAATCCCCGCCAGTACGATGCCGCCGTGGCGGCCGGGGCCCAGTTTGTCATCTCGCCGGGCCTGACGTCGGCGCTGCTGCAACACGCCCTGACCGGGCCGGCGCCACTAATCCCTGGCGTGGCTACGCCCTCCGAGGTGATGCAGGCGCTGGATCTGGGCTACGACCATCTGAAGTTCTTTCCCGCCGAGGCCAATGGCGGGGCGGCGGCCTTGAAGGCCATCAGCGCCCCCCTGGCCCAGGTGCGTTTCTGCCCGACGGGCGGCATAGGCCCGGCGAATCTGGCGGAGTATCTGGCACTGCCCTGTGTCGCTACCGTCGGCGGCTCCTGGATGCTGCCGGCAGACGAGGTAGCAGCCGGGGACTGGGCGGCCGTCACGGCCTTGACCACCGAGGCGGTGGCGCGGGTGACCGCCCTGCGCGCCTGACCGGCAGACAGACAAAAGGCGCCATCTAGGCGCCTTGTTGCTGGGAGCGAGTGGCGGCTTACCGCTTGCGGCCGGAGAGGCGGCACCACTCCTCGCGCACGGCGGTGGGGTCCATGTCGAACCATTGGCCGTAGAGGGTTTCCAGCTCCGGCGCCTGGCTCTCCAGTACCCCGGAGAGGGCCAAGAGGCCACCGGGGCGCACCAGATCGTTCATCAAGGGCGCCAGCTCCCGCAGCGGGCCGGCCAGGATGTTGGCCACCAGAATATCGGCCTGCAACTCGGTGGGCTGGTCGGCGGGCAGGAACAGCTCCAGCTGGTCCGCCACCCCGTTGCGCTGGGCGTTATCCCGGCTGGCCTGGATGGCCTGGGGATCGATGTCGATGCCGATCACCCGGGCGGCGCCCAGCTTCAGGGCGGCGATGGCCAGGATGCCGGAGCCGCAGCCGAAGTCGACTATGGTCTTGCCGGTGAGATCCTGGGCATCCAGCCACTGCAGGCACAGGGCCGTGGTGGGGTGGGTGCCGGTACCGAAGGCCAGGCCCGGGTCCAGCATGACGTTGACCGCCTGCGGATCCGGCACCTCGCGCCAGCTGGGGCAGATCCACAGCCGCTCACCGAACTGCATGGGATGGAAATGCTCCATCCACTCCCGCACCCAGTCCTTGTCTTCCAGCTGCTCCACCTTGTAGACGAGATCCTCGCCCAGATGCTCCTTGAAGAAGGCAACTATGGGATCCGGGTTCACCTCGGCATCAAACAGGCCGATGACCTGGGTCTCACCCCACAGCTTGGTTTCACCGGGCAGGGGCTCGTAGACGGGGTTGTCCTGGGCATCCATGTAGGTGACGGCCTGGGCGCCATGACCCATCAGCATGTTGCTGAGCTTGTTGGCGGTTTTGGCGGTGGCGTTGAGTTTGATCTGTATCCAGGGCATGGCGAGTCGCTGTGTTGATGGGCTTGAGACCGGCGGATTGTAGCATTGCCGCCTTGGCTTGTCCCGGCGCTAGTGGATCTGGTAGGGCCGCAGGGCGAAGCGGCGTGGCTGCAGATCCACCGACTGGCGGCTGGCCAGTTGCTGGATCTTCTCGGCCAGCGAACCGGCCAGGGGGCCGGCCAGCAGCTGCAGGCGCTGAGGCTGCTCGTCGAACTGCGTCAGCACCCCCAGGGCCAGCAGGGCATGGCGATCCACCGACTGGGGCTGTTCCACCTCCAGCTGCAGGTAGTGCTGCTGGGCCGCCACGCTGACGATGTTGCCCAGGCCGCCGATGGCCTTGAGGTAGTCGATGGCCAGCAGGCTGATGTCGGCACTCACCGGGGCGCTGGGCTCCTGCTCCGGCTCCTTGAGAGGAATGAGCGGGAACCAGCGCAGGCACAGGCGACTCAGCAGCAGGCTCAGGATCAGGGTCAGCAGGGCCAGCAGCCAGCCGGCGGCGTTGGTCAGCAGGGCGTGGGGCTGCCACACCAGGGCCAGCAGGCCCCCGGGCAGCTCGGTCTGCCAGCGGGCGGCCAGACTCAGGCTGAGGGTCATCACCAGGCCGCTCAGCAGCAGGTGCAACCAGAATAACGGCCGGTAGAACACCAGCAGGGCCAGCAGCATGGGTTGGCTGTGGCCGCTGGCGAGGCAAGCCAGCAACAGCAGCAGCCAGAGTCCCTGGTGACGGGGGAGCTGCTGACGACGGGCGGCCCGCAGCAGTTGGATGCCCAGCACCGGCAGCCCCACCAGGGTGCTGGCGGCGATGGCCGCCTGCACCGCCTCGGACGGCCCGCTCTGGACCAGGTTGGCCAGCAGCTTCGGCGCCAGCCCCAGCAGGGTCATGATGGGCAGCAGGCTGCCCAGCAGCCAGTCTCCCTGGGGCCAGCGTATTCCATCGCGGGCCAGTGCCCACAGCTCGGGGGCCAGCCAGTGCCACAGACCCGCCAGCGGCAGGGCCAGCAACAGGCAGAGCAGGGCGTTTTGCACCAGGATTAGGGCATCCGTGGTGTAGATGCGCAGGCGGGCCGGCAGGCGAACCTTAGCCAGCCTGGGGTGGGCGCGGGCACTGACCCAGGCGCTGAGCAGGGCGCAGGGGATGGCCAGATCCTCCGGCGGGTTCAGCAGTCCCGCCACCGTCTGGCTCATCACCAGGTAGCCCAACAGGGCGTTGAGGGGTTGGCTGGTGAGGCGCTCGCGCTCCAGCCCCCGGGCCAGGGCGATGGCTAGCAGTATGGGCAGCGCCTCTTGAATGGCCTCTCCGGCTCCGGCCAGCAGCAGTTGCCACAGCTGGTCGCCCTGACCCAATTGACGCAGCAGATCCGCCAGTGGCAACAGGGCCACCGGCAGCAGGAGGGCAAACATCAGGGCGGAACAAGGCCGGGTCGCGGACACCCAAGGCTCCAGAAAATGTGAACTGGCGCACATTATAGACCCCAGCTTTGCCGCCTGACCAGCAGAAAGTCCTCATAAAACAAGAGGCCACACCTGGGTGTGGCCTCGTGGCGGCGGGGCGGGATCAGAGCCCCAGCTTCTTGTGCAGGTAGTGGATGTTGGTGCCACCGTTTTGGAAGTTCTCGTCCCGCATGATCTCCTTATGGAGCTCTATGTTGGTCTTGATGCCTTCCACCACGATTTCATCCAGGGCCTGCCGCATACGGGCGATGGCGATGTCGCGGTTCTCGCCGTAGCAGATCAGCTTGCCGATCATGGAGTCGTAGTGTGGCGGAACCGTGTAGCCGCTGTAGATGTGGGAGTCCCAGCGCACGCCCAGGCCGCCCGGGGCGTGGAACCAGTCGATCTTGCCCGGGGAGGGCAGGAAGGTCTGGGGATCCTCGGCGTTGATCCGGCACTCGATGGCGTGGCCCTTCAAGCGGATGTCGGCCTGCTTGATGGACAGCGGCTGGCCGGCGGCGATCTTCAGCTGTTCCTTGATGAGGTCCACACCGCTGATCATCTCGGTGACAGGGTGCTCCACCTGGATACGAGTGTTCATCTCGATGAAGTAGAACTCGCCGTTCTCATACAGGAACTCGAAGGTGCCGGCGCCACGGTAGCCGATCTCGATACAGGCGCGGGTGCAGCGCTCGCCGATGAAGCGGCGCATGTCTTCGGTGATGCCGGGGGCCGGGGCCTCTTCCACCACCTTCTGGTGACGGCGCTGCATGGAGCAGTCCCGCTCACCCAGGTAGATGGCGTTACCCTGGCCGTCGGCCAGCACCTGGATCTCGATGTGGCGCGGGTTCTCCAGGTACTTCTCCATGTAGACCATGTCGTTGCCGAAGAACTGGCCAGCCTCGGACTTGGTCAGGGCGATGGCGCCTTGCAGTTCGGCGTCGGAGCGCACCACCCGCATGCCGCGACCACCACCGCCACCGGCGGCCTTGATGATCACCGGGTAGCCGATGCGCTTGGCGATGGCGGCGTTCTGCTTGGCATCATCGCCGATGGGACCGCCAGAACCGGGCACACAGGGCACACCGGCCTTCTTCATCGCCTCGATGGCGGAGACCTTGTCCCCCATCAGACGGATGGTGTCCGCCTTGGGACCGACGAAGATGAAGCCGGACTTCTCCACCTGCTCGGCGAAGTCGGCGTTCTCGGAGAGAAAGCCGTAGCCGGGGTGGATGGCCACGGCGCCGGTCACTTCGGCGGCGGCGATCAGGGAGGGAATGTTCAAGTAGGAGTCTTTCGCGGCCGGCTTGCCGATGCAGATGGTCTCATCGGCCAGCTTGACGTGCTTGAGATCCCGGTCGGCGGTGGAGTGCACCGCCACCGTCTTGATGCCCAGCTCCTTGCAGGCCCGCAGGATGCGCAGGGCAATTTCACCGCGGTTGGCGATGACGACTTTATCCAGCATGCTCTGCCTCTTATTCGATCACGAACAGGGGTTGGTCAAACTCGACGGTTTCACCGTTTTCCACCAGGATGCTCTTCACCACACCCGCCTTGTCGGCCTGGATCTGGTTCATCATCTTCATGGCTTCGATGATGCACAGGGCATCGCCCGCCTTGACCTGTTGGCCCACTTCCACGAAGAAGGGGGCGTCCGGGCTGGCGGCGCGGTAGAAGGTGCCGACCATGGGGGAGCGCAGCAGGTGACCGCTGGGCTCGGCAGCCGGGGCGGCGGCGGCGGGCGCTGCGGCGGCGGCCGGGGCGGCCACAGGGGCGGCGGCTTGCGGCATGGCATAGCTCACCACGGGGGCGGCCTGGCCGGGGGCGACACGGCTGATGCGCACGGACTCTTCGCCTTCGGAGATTTCCAGTTCGGCGATGCCAGACTCTTCAACCAGCTCGATCAGCTTTTTGATTTTACGGATATCCATTTGCATTCTCTGATTCAACTTCTTGGTCAGTTGTTGGTTGACCGGCGCAGATGGCGCACGGCCGCTGTTAGCGCAAATTCGTAACCATCGGCCCCCAGACCGCAGATCACTCCCTTGGCCACGTCCGACAGATAGGAGTGGTGACGGAAGGGTTCGCGGGCATGGACGTTGGACAGATGGATTTCGATAAAGGGTATCGCCACCCCCAGCAGGGCATCGCGGATGGCCACGCTGGTGTGGGTAAAGGCCGCCGGGTTGATGAGGATGAAGTCCACCTCGCCCATGGCGGCATGTATGGTCTCGACCAGCTCACTTTCGGCATTGCTCTGCCGGTGGGTCAGTTCAACCCCCAGCCCCTGGGCCTGCTCCGTCAGATGCTGGACTATGTCGGCCAGGGTATCGGCGCCATAGATGCCAGGCTCCCGCTTGCCCAGCAGGTTCAGGTTCGGACCATTGAGGAGCAGTATCCGATGTTTTGTAGACATGTTGTGGCAATCCTCGGCAAACGTGTTGTCATCTTGGCGTTATGCCAACAGAGACCGCTACGTGGCACCTGGGCCGGCCCGGGTCGAGGCCAAGTGGGGCAATTATATTGGTTTCATGAAATTTAGCAGCACTTTACTGGTCTAATCACCGCAAAATGCCCCATGGCAGTGCCTTTTTACCCATTTTGACACAGGGCCTGCTCAAGAATGCAGCTAAAATAGCAGCCCACACTGTCATGTCGCCTGAGGCCGGGTTAGAATGTGACGCCTACCCCACTATCAACACGCCTAGTCAGGAGAAACGGATGCTGAAGCGTGACATGAACATCGCCGATTATGACGCGGAACTTTGGTCTGCCATCACGGCTGAAACGGTGCGCCAGGAAGAGCACATCGAGCTGATCGCCTCTGAAAACTACACCAGCCCGCGGGTGATGCAGGCGCAAGGCTCCCAGCTGACCAACAAGTACGCCGAAGGCTATCCCGGCAAGCGTTACTACGGCGGTTGCGAGTATGTGGACGTGGTGGAAACCCTGGCCATCGAACGGGCCAAGGAACTTTTTGGTGCCACCTACGCAAACGTTCAACCGCACTCCGGCTCTCAGGCCAACAGCGCCGTCTACATGGCCCTGCTGCAGCCCGGCGACAAGGTACTGGGCATGAACCTGGCCCACGGCGGTCACCTGACCCACGGCTCACCGGTGAACTTCTCCGGCAAGCTGTATGACATCGTGCCCTACGGCATCGATGAGACCGGCAAGATCGATTACGTCGAGCTGGAGCGCCTGGCGGTTGAGCACAAGCCCAAGATGATCATCGGCGGCTTCTCCGCCTATTCCGGCATCGTCGACTGGGCCAAGCTGCGTGAAATCGCCGACAAGGTGGGTGCTTACCTGTTTGTCGACATGGCCCACGTGGCCGGCCTGGTGGCCGCCGGTGTCTACCCGAACCCGGTTCCCCATGCCCACGTGGTGACCTCCACCACCCACAAGACCCTGGCCGGTCCCCGTGGTGGCCTGATCCTCTCCGCCGAAAACGACGAAGAGCTGTACAAGAAGCTCAACTCCGCCGTGTTCCCCGGTGGTCAGGGCGGCCCGCTGATGCACGTCATCGCCGGCAAGGCGGTGGCCTTCAAGGAAGCCATGGAGCCCGAGTTCAAGAGCTACCAGCAACAGGTGGTGAAGAACGCCAAGGCCATGGTGGAAGTGGTCAAGTCCCGCGGTTACAAGATCGTCTCCGGCGGCACCGACAACCACCTGTTCCTGATCGATCTGACCGACAAGGAACTGACCGGTAAGGATGCCGACGCCGCCCTGGGCCGCGCCAACATCACGGTCAACAAGAACTCAGTGCCGAACGATCCCCGCTCACCCTTCGTCACCTCAGGTATTCGCATCGGTTCCCCGGCCATCACCCGCCGCGGCTTCACCGAAGCCGATGCCGCCGAGCTGGCCGGCTGGATCTGTGACGTGCTGGACAGCCACACCGACGAGACCGTACTGGCCACGGTGCGCGAGAAGGTGCTGGCCATCTGCAAACGTCTGCCGGTTTATGCCTAAGCAGCCAGGCTGAGACGACAATGCCGACCCCAGGGTCGGCATTGTTTTTTGTGGCCCTGCCGGGCTTGCGACAGGCTGGCAAGCCTCTGTTACACTGGGCCATTTTCTAGCAACCTTCAGGAGCTGCCATGCATTGTCCCTTCTGTAGTGCCATCGATACCAAGGTGATCGACTCGCGGCTGGTGGCCGAGGGCCATCAGGTGCGGCGCCGGCGGGAGTGCCTGTTGTGCCATGAGCGCTTCACCACCTTCGAGACCGCCGAGCTGCTGTTGCCCCGGGTGATCAAGAGTAACGGCTGCCGCGAACCCTTCAACGAAGACAAGCTGCGCGGCGGCATCCAGCGGGCGCTGGAGAAGCGGCCGGTGAGCCTGGAGGCGGTGGAGGAGAGCATCAACCGCATCAAGTCCAAACTGCGGGCCACCGGCGAGCGGGAGCTGGACAGCAAGCTCATCGGCAACCTGGTGATGGAGGAGCTCAAGTCCCTGGACAAGGTGGCCTACATTCGTTTCGCCTCCGTCTACCGCAGCTTTGAGGACATTCGTGAATTCGGCGAAGAGATCGCCCGACTGGAGAAGTAGCATGCAGGCCGATTGGCACTGGATGGCCCAGGCCCTGGCGCTGGCCCGCCTGGGGCGCTTTACCACCACGCCCAATCCCAGGGTGGGTTGTGTCATCGTCAAGGACGGCCAGCTGGTGGGGGAGGGCTATCACCGCAAGGCCGGTGAGCCCCATGCCGAGGTGCATGCCCTGCGCATGGCCGGTGACTTGGCCCGGGGCGCCACCGCCTACGTGACCCTGGAGCCCTGCTCCCACCATGGCCGCACGCCGCCCTGCGCCGATGCCCTGATCGCCGCCGGCGTAACCCGGGTGGTGGCGGCCATGGAGGATCCCAATCCGCTGGTGGCCGGGCGCGGCCTGCGCCGGCTGGCGGCGGCCGGCATCCAGGTGGCCTCCGGCCTGATGGAGGCCGATGCCCTGGCGCTCAATGCCGGCTTTGTGCAGCGCATGCGCAGCGGGCGCCCGCGGGTGACCGTCAAGCTGGCGGCCAGTCTCGATGGCCGAACCGCCCTGGCCAATGGCCAGAGCCAGTGGATCACCGGCCCCCAGGCGCGGGCCGATGTGCAGCTGGGCCGGGCCCAGGCCTGTGCCATCCTCACCGGCGCCGATACTGTGCTCACCGATGATCCGGCGCTCAACGTGCGCTGGGCTGAGCTGCCCGAGTCGGTGCGCGCCCAGTACGCCGAGGCCGACTTGCGCCAGCCCATCCGGGTCATCGTCGACGGCCAACAGCGCGTGACGGCGGACGCCCGACTGTTCAGCCTGCCCGGGCCGATCTGGCTGGCGCGCGAGCAGGTAGAAGGCAAGTGGCCGGCAGCGGTGAGCCAGGTGCCGCTGCCCCGGGAGCCGGCCAGCGGCAAGTTGAGTCTGCCGGCACTGCTGGACGCGCTGGGCGCCCGGGGCATCAATGAGCTGTGGGTGGAGGCGGGCCGCCAGCTGGCCGGCGCCCTGCTCAGCCAGTCGCTGGTGGACGAGCTGCTGCTCTACCAGGCGCCGCTTCTGATGGGAGAGGCCGCTCAGGGCTTGCTGAGCCTGCCGGTCTATACCCAGATGAGCCAGGCGCCACGGCTTGAGTTGCTGGAGCTGCGCCAGCTGGGACAGGACATACGGCTGCGGCTGCGGCCGCAGGTCTAGGAGAAGAAGATGTTTACAGGAATCGTCGAGGCGGTGGGGACCCTCATCGCCATGGAGCCCAAGGGGCAGGATGTGTCGGTGCGGGTGCGCAGCGGCAAGCTGGACTTGTCGGACGTCAAGCTGGGCGACTCCATCGCCACCAACGGCGTCTGCCTGACGGTGGTGGCCCTGCCGGGGGACGGCTATGTGGCGGATGTCTCGGGTGAGACCATCAAGCGCACCGGCTTTGCCCACTACAAGGTCGGCCAGGCGCTCAATCTCGAGCGGGCCCTGACTCCCACCACCCGCCTGGGGGGCCACCTGGTTTCCGGTCACGTGGATGGCGTCGGCGAGCTCGTCTCAGTCCATCCCCTGGGCCGAGCCATGGAGTACTGGATCCAGGCGCCGGAAGAGCTGGCTCGCTATATCGCCGAGAAAGGTTCCATCACGGTGGATGGCATCAGCCTGACGGTCAACGCCGTCGAGGGGGCCCGCTTCAAGCTCACCATAGTGCCCCACACCACGGCAGAGACCACCGTGGGTGACTGGCGGCCGGGCAGCCGGGTGAACCTTGAGGTGGATCTCATCGCCCGGTATCTGGAGCGGCTGATGCTGGGGGACAAGGCGGCGCAGCCGGCCTCCGCCGGCATCACGCTGGAGACCCTGGCTCAACACGGATTTTTGCGTTAAGCCTTCTACCAAGGCAATGGCAGGCAACTTTCAGGAAGCACAAGATGGCATTGAACAGTACCCAAGAGATTATTGACGACCTGCGGCAGGGCAAGATGGTCATCCTGATGGATGACGAGGACAGGGAAAATGAAGGGGATCTCATCATGGCCGCCTCCATGGTGCGCCCCGAAGACATCAACTTCATGGCCCGCTTCGGTCGTGGCCTCATCTGCCTGACCCTAACCCAGGAGCGCTGCCGGCGCCTCAACCTGCCGCTGATGGTGGGCAACAACGGCGCTCAGTTCTCCACCAACTTTACCGTCAGCATAGAGGCGGCCACCGGCGTCACCACCGGCATCTCGGCGGCGGATCGGGCCCGTACCGTGCAAGCGGCGGTGGCCCCCGAGGCCCAGGCCGGCGATCTGGTGCAACCGGGGCACATCTTTCCCCTGATGGCGCAACCCGGTGGCGTGCTGAACCGCGCCGGCCATACCGAGGCGGGTTGCGATCTAGCCCGGTTGGCCGGGCTGGAGCCGGCGGCGGTGATCGTGGAGATCCTTAACGAAGATGGCACCATGGCCAGGCGGCCGGATCTGGAGGCCTTCGCCGCCCAGCACGGCATCAAGCTCGGCACCATCGCCGATCTCATCGAGTACCGCATCCAGAACGAGACGACTGTGGTGGAGCTCAGCCGCTGCCAGCTGCCCACCGAGCACGGTGAGTTCGAGCTGGTGACCTTCAAGGACACCATCGACAACCAGGTGCACTATGCCTTGTGCAAAGGGCCCATACTGGCGGAGCAGGCCACCCTGGTGCGGGTGCACCTGCATGACTTCTTCTCGGATGTGCTGCTCACCGACCGCCATGCTGCCCGCAGCTGGCCCATCCATGATGCCATGGCCCGCATCGCCGCCGAAGGCGGGGTGCTGGTGATCCTGGGGCAGGAGCAGAGCCAGGCCGATCTGCTGGCGCGCCTGTCCCAGTTTGCCGCCGAGGATTGCGGCGAGCAGCCGGTGGCGGCCAAGCCCAAGGGCACCTCCCGGCGGGTGGGGGTCGGCTCCCAGATCCTCAAGGCCCTGGGGGTGGGCAAGATGCGGCTGATGAGCTCGCCCAAGCGCTACCACGCCTTGTCCGGTTTCGGCCTGGAAGTGGTGGAATACATCAGCGACAACTAAGCGGGGCAGTAACCGGGCGGCAGGCTGTTGTCAACGCCCGGTTGTGCTAGACTACGCGCACTTTTATCCCGGCAGACTGAGGAAGAGCCATGAAGGTAATCGAAGGAAACATGGCCGCGCCCGACGCGCGCATCGCCATCGTGGTGGCCCGTTTCAACAGCTTCATCAATGAAAACCTGTTGTCCGGTGCCCTGGATGTGCTCAAGCGTCAGGGTCAGGTGAATGACGACAACCTCACCCTGGTGCGGGTGCCGGGTGCCGTGGAAATCCCTCTGGCGGTGAAGAAGCTGGCCAAGAGCGGTCAGTTCGATGCCGTCATCGCCCTGGGTTGTGTCATCCGCGGTGGCACCTACCACTTCGATCTGGTGGCCAACGAAAGCAGCAAGGGCATGGCCCAGGTGATGCTGGAGCACGAGGTGCCGGTCGCCTTCGGCGTGCTGACCACAGAAAACATTGAACAAGCCATCGAGCGTGCTGGTACCAAGGCGGGTAACAAGGGTGCAGAGGCTGCACTGAGCGCGCTGGAAATGATCAACGTCCTCAAGCAACTGGACGTGTAAGTTAGGAGAACGACATTGAAACCTGCAGAGCGCCGTCGCGCCCGCTTCTTCGCCACCCAGGCCATCTACCAGTGGCAGGTCACCCAGGACAACGTGGGGGATATTGTCGAGCAGTTCAAGCTGGACAACGACATGAAGGGCACGGACGTGGCCTACTTCAACGAGTTGCTGCTGGGAGTGGCCAACAATGCCTCCACCCTGGATGCCACCTTTGCACCGCATCTGTCCCGCAAGCTCGAGGATCTGGATCTGGTGGACAAGGCCATACTGCGTCTGGCGACCTTTGAGCTGCAATTCCGCCAGGATGTGCCCTACAAGGTGGTGATCAACGAAGCCATCGAACTGGCCAAGTCCTTCGCCGCCGAAGACAGCCACAAGTTTGTCAACGGTGTGCTGGACAAGGTGGTTCGGGCCCAGAACAAGGCGTGAGATCACCGTCTCCAAGCCTGCAAAGCCAGCATTTCGCTGGCTTTTTGCTTATGGGGGCCACAAGGAGTCAATGATGGGTGAATTTGAGCTGATCCGCCGCTACTTCCAGCGACCGCCGCGGCGTGACGATGTGGTGTTGGGCTCGGGGGATGACTGTGCCCTGCTGGCGGTGCCGGCCGGCGAGCTGCTGGCGGTGAGTACCGACACCCTGGTGAGCGGGGTGCATTTCTTTGCCGAGGTGGATCCCCGGGCTCTGGGACACAAGGCCCTGGCGGTGAATCTGTCGGATCTGGCCGCCATGGGGGCCACCGCCCGCTGGGCCTCCCTGGCCCTGACATTGCCGGTGGTGGACGAGGCCTGGGTGGCGGCCTTTGCCGAGGGCTTTCTGGCCTTGGCCGATGAGCATCAGGTGGAGCTGATAGGGGGCGACATGACCCGAGGACCCCTGTCCATCACTGTCACCATTCAGGGCACTGTGCCCCAAGAGGGTGCCCTGCGACGATCCGGGGCGAGCCCGGGCGATGATCTCTATGTCAGCGGTGCCCTGGGGGGGGCGGCGCTGGCCCTGCAACATCTGTTGGGCAAACGATCGTTGTCCGCCGAGATACTGGCGCCGCTGCGCCGGGCTCTGGAGTGGCCGCAGCCGCGGCTGGCCCTGGGGGAGGGGCTGCGGGGCTTGGCCAGCGCGGCGCTGGACTTGTCCGACGGCCTGGCCTCGGATCTGCGCCATCTGCTGGCCGCCTCCGGGGTGGGGGCCGAGGTGGCGCTGGAGCAAATCCCGCTGCCGGCGCCCCTGGGGGCCTTGCCGCCGGAGGAGGCCTGGGCCCTGGCCTTGGCCGGCGGCGATGACTATGAGCTGTGCTTTAGCGCGCCGCCCCAGCAGGCGGCGGCGATACAGGCCCTGGCGGCCCGGCTGGCTTGCCCTGTCACCCTCATAGGGCGTATCACGGAGCGAGCCGGCGAGCTGCGCTGGCAGCACAGTGGGCAGCCGGTGGCACCTCACTGGCAAGGCTGGGATCACTTCAAGGAGGCACCATGATCAAACCTGAACTCAAGCGCCTGAACTGGCGCAATCCGCTGCACTGGCTGGCTACCGGCTTCGGCTCCGGGCTGTCGCCGGTGGCGCCCGGCACCTTTGGCACCCTGGCAGCCGTGCCTTGTTACTACCTGGTGAGCGATTGGCCCCTGTGGGCCTATCTTGGCCTACTCTTGATAGGGTCGGTGGCCGGGGTCTGGATTTGCCAATCCGCCACCGATGCCATCGGCCAGGAAGATCATGGTGGCATCGTCTGGGACGAGTTCATGGGCTATGGCATCACCATGATAGCGGCACCGGCGGGTTGGTTCTGGCTGCTGGCCGGTTTCTTGCTCTTTCGTCTGTTCGACATCCTCAAACCCTGGCCCATCGGCTGGTTGGATCGGCGGGTGAAGGGGGGGCTGGGCATCATGGTGGATGATCTGCTGGCCGGGGCCATGGCCTGGTTGGTCATGCAAGGATTGGCCTGGGGCTTGCATTAGAGTTTTGGCTCCTGACTCGAGAGAGTCATGCTAAGCAGGTCGATTTTAGCAGTGGAAGATGTGTCAGATTGCAAAGATGGCAGAATGGGATTCAGTTTGCCCCCCTTGTGGTCTCAAATGTAAATAAACGATAAACCTCTGCCTAATTGGTGAGCTAACGAACGCATGTTCTGCTGATCTGGTCATTAGTTAATATAATATCCCAGACAAGTTTGGCTAATGTCGTATGTCATGCTGTTGCTTGTTGCCTTCGGGTCAAATGACCGCATGATGGGCTGGGTTATGCCGATTTACACCGCATTTTAAACGTAATAACGTTAGCCCGTTTGTCTCTACGAACGGGCGAAAAAAGCGTCAATTGCTCTGCGAGCAGTTGGTTCGGGTAAAAGAAAAACACAGGGCGACCGCCCTGCAGAGGTTAATCAATGTCGTTGCTTGAAGTCAGGAACCTGCGGATCGAATACCCCTCCCGTCGAGGCGTGATGGCCGCGGTAAAGGATCTCTCTTTCACCATCGAAAAGGGGGAGATCCTCGGGGTCGTCGGGGAGTCCGGTGCCGGCAAGTCCACCATCGGCAACGCCATCATCGACCTGCTTAGCCCGCCGGGCCGCATCGCCCGTGGCGATGTCTTTCTCAATGGCGAGAAGATCTCCGGTCTGACCCGGGAGCAGATGCGTGCCGTGCGGGGCTCCCGCATCGGCTTCATCTTTCAGGATCCCATGACCTCCCTGAACCCGCTGTTCACCGTGGAGCAGCAGTTGGTGGAAACCATTCTGGCCAACACAGATGCCACGGCCGAGCAGGCGTTCGAGAAGGCCTTGTCCCTGATGGCGGCGGTGGGGATCCCCCAGCCGGAGCTGCGCATCAAGCAGTACCCGCACCAGTTCTCCGGCGGCATGCGCCAGCGGGTGGTCATCGCCATCGCCCTGTCCGGCGACCCCGATCTCATCATCGCCGATGAACCTACCACGGCGCTGGACGTCTCCATTCAGGATCAGATCCTGGAGCTCATCCGCGGCCTGTGCAAAGACCGTCAGGTGGGTTGCATGCTGGTGACCCATGACATGGGCGTGGTGTCCAACGTCACCGATCGGGTGGCGGTCATGTACCGTGGCGACCTGGTGGAGATCGGCAGCACGGAACAGGTGCTGGGCAAGCCCAACCACCCCTATACCCAGAGCCTCATCGCCGCCGTGCCGCGCTCCGACGTCAAGCTGGTGCGCTTTCCGCTGGTCTCCTACATAGAAGAGGCGGGTGAGAGCCACGGCCTGGATCTGAAGAATCACTGGCTGGGCCAAGCCATGAGCGAGCGCCAGTATGAAGGCGCCCTGCTGCGGGTCGAGGATGTCAGCCTGCGCTTCACCACCAAGGACTCCCTGTTTGCCGCCCGGCGCAAGTATGTGCAGGCCAACAACCACGTCAGCTTCGAGATCCACGAAGGGGAAACCTTCGGCCTGGTGGGGGAGTCGGGTTCCGGTAAGTCCACCATAGCCCGGGTCATCGCCGGCCTCTATCCGCCCAACGAGGGGCGGGTGGTGTTTGAGGGGATCGACATGACCGCCCTCAAGAGCGAGAAGGAGCGTCGTCCGCTGCGTCGCCAGATGCAGATGGTGTTCCAGAACCCTTACTCCTCCATGAATCCGCGGATGAAGGTGGCGGACATCATCGCCGAGCCCATTCGCTTCCATCAGCTGGCGGACAGTGAGCAGCAGATCCGCCAGATCGTCGGTGATCTGCTGGAGCATGTGGGGTTGGGCAGCCAGGCGGGCTTCAAGTATCCCCACGAATTCTCCGGCGGCCAGCGCCAGCGGATCTCCATCGCCCGCGCCCTGGCCACCCGACCGCGCTTTTTGATCTGCGACGAACCCACCTCCGCCCTGGATGTGTCGGTGCAGGCGCAGATCCTCAACCTGCTCAAGGATCTGCAGGATGAGCTGAAGCTGACCATGCTGTTCATCAGTCACGATCTGCCGGTGATCCGCCAGATGTGTGACCGGATCGGCGTGATGCAGCACGGTACCCTGCTGGAGGTGGCCCCCACCGAGCAGCTGTTTACCGACCCGCAGCACGAATACAGCCGCAAGCTGATTTCGCTGATGCCGGAATTCAAGGGCATGAGCCGCGAAGGATTGCAGATCGCCGGTTGAGCCCAGGCTTCTAACAACAAACGTAAAACGGAGTAGATAGGATGAAAAAAGGACTGAACAAGATCGCCTATGCACTGCTGGCCGCCGGCCTGTGTGCCAACGCCATGGCCGTTAATCTGACCGTGGCTCTGGATGCCGACCCCGAGTCGCTGGACGTTTACGAGCAGCTCTCTGGCGGTATCCTGCAGTTTGCCCACATGTCGTTCGACCCGCTGGTTCGCTTCGACAAGAACATGAAGGTGGAAGGCCGTCTGGCGGAGTCATGGGAGCAACTGAGCCCCACCGTGACCCGTTTCCACCTGCGCAAGGGCGTGAAGTTCCATTCCGGCAACCCCTTCACCGCCGATGACGTGATCTGGACCTACGAGCGTATCCTCAAGTCCGAGGACTTCAAGGGCCTGTTCACCGCCTACGAAGGCATGAAGAAGGTGGATGACTTCACCGTGGATCTGGTGGCCAAGGCGCCCTATCCGCTGGTGCTGCAAAATGCCGCCTACATCTTCCCGATGGATTCCAAGTTCTACACCGGCACCACCGAAGACGGTAAGGACAAGGCCGAGATCGTCAAGGCCGCCGGCACCTATGCCGCTACCCACGTTTCCGGTACCGGCCCCTTCAAGGTGGTCACCCGTGAACAGGGTGTGAAGCTGGAGATGACCCGTTTTGCCGATTACTGGGACAAGCAGACCGGCAACGTGGATAACTTCAAGCTGGTGCCCATCAAGGAAGACGCCACCCGGGTGGCCGCCCTGTTGTCCGGCGACGTGGACATGATTGCTCCGGTGGCGCCTAACGATCAGGCTCGCGTGAGCAAGGGTGCCAACACCAAGCTGGTGACCGCCACCAGCGACCGTATCGTCATGTTCGAAATGAACCAGAACACCCAACCGGCCTTCAAGGACAAGCGGGTTCGCCAGGCGGTGAACTATGCCGTGAACCAGGTGGGTATCGTGGACAAGATCATGAAGGGCTTCGCCACTCCGGCTGGCCAGATGAGCCCGACGGGTTACCTGGGCCACGTGGACAGCCTGGCGCCGACCTATGACCTGGACAAGGCCAAGGCGCTGATGAAGGAAGCCGGCTACGAGAAGGGCTTCAAGGTCACCATGATCTCCACCAACAACCGCTACATCAACGATGCCAAGGTGGCTCAGGCGGTGGCGGCCATGCTGGCCAAGATCAACATCAAGGTTGAACTCAAGACCATGCCCAAGGCCCAGTACTGGCCGGAATTTGAGAAGTGCGCCAGCGACATGCAGCTGATCGGTTGGCAGTCCGATACCCAGGACTCCGGCAACTACTTCGAATACCTGGTCATGACCCCCAACGCCGACACCGGCAAGGGTCAGTACAACTGCGGCAACTACTCCAACCCGGAAGTGGACAAGCTGGTAGAAGCCTCCAACGTGGAAGTGGATGTGGCCAAGCGCACCGCCATGCTGCAGCAGATCGAACAGCTGCTGGCTGACGATGCCGCCTTCGTGCCCCTGCACTGGCAGAACCTCTCCTGGGGTGCCAAGAAGAACGTGGGTGTAGAAGAGATCATTAACCCGCTGGATCTGCCCCACTACGGTGACCTCAAGGTCAGCGAGTAAGTCTCAGGCGAACCATCGCCTGATGTGAGACCCGGACGTTCCGCGCTTCCTCGTGAAGGCGGAACGTTCGATTGTTAAGGGGCCGCCAAACCGGTGGCCCCGCGATAGCAAGGACTATCCGTTCATGTTTACATTTCTAGTCAAACGGCTCTATCAGGCCGTCATTGTCATGTTTGTCATCAGTCTGGTGGCGTTCTCCATTCAGGATAACCTGGGGGATCCGCTGCGGGAGATGGTGGGACAGGGGGTGTCCGAGGCTCAGCGGGAGGCGCTGCGTGACCAACTGGGACTCAACGATCCCTTCCTCGTCAAATACAAGCGCTTCTTGGGCAATGCCGTTCAGGGTGACTGGGGACGTTCTTTCATCTTCAAGAAGCCGGCGCTGGAGGTGATCCTGGCCAAGCTGCCGGCCACCCTGGAGCTGGTGTTCGGCGCCACCCTGATCATCGTCCTAGTGTCCATCCCGCTGGGGGTCTATTCCGCCATTCATCCCCGCAGCTGGCTGACCAAATGCATCATGGGCTTCAGCATCATAGGCATCTCGGTACCCGTGTTCCTCACCGCCATCCTCTTGATGTATGTCTTCTCGGTACAGCTGGGCTGGTTGCCCTCCTACGGACGGGGTGAGACCCTGAACTTACTGGGCTGGGAGTCCGGCCTGTTTACCCTGGATGGTCTCAAGCACCTGTTGCTGCCGTCCGTGGCACTTTCCTCCATCATGTTGCCGCTGTTTATCCGCCTGGTGCGTTCCGAGATGCTGGAAGTGCTCAGCGCCGAATACGTCAAGTTTGCCTGGGCCAAGGGGCTGTACAAGAACCAGGTGCTGTATCGTCACGCCCTGAAAAACACCATGCTGCCGGTGATCACCGTCGGCGGTGTTCAGGTGGGCACCATGGTGGCCTACACCATTCTCACCGAAACCGTGTTCCAGTGGCCGGGGACCGGCTTCCTGTTTCTGGAAGCCATCAACCGGGTGGATACCCCGCTGATCACCGCCTACGTCATCTTCGTCGGCCTGATCTTCGTGGTGACCAACACCCTGGTGGACCTGCTGTATGGTCTCATCAACCCCACCGTCAACCTGACCGCCAAAGGAGCCTGAGCATGACGCAACCTGCTGCCCTGAGCCGCTGGGCTCGTTTCCGCCAATCCGATTTGGTGTACTACTTCCTCAAAGACAAGGTGGCCATGGCCTGTTTCGCCGTCTTCGTCTTTTATGTGGTGCTGGCCCTGCTGGCCCCCTGGATTGCGCCCCACAACCCCTATGACGCCACCGGCTACGACATCATGGATGCCGAGTTGCCCCCCAGCTGGCTGGACGGGGGGGATGAGCGTTTCTGGCTGGGTACCGACAACCAGGGGCGGGACATCTTCAGCACCATCATCTATGGCTCACGGGTTTCCCTGACCATAGGCCTGTTTGCGGTGGCGCTGCAGCTGGTGCTGGGCATCGTCATCGGCCTGCTGGCCGGCTACCTGGGTGGGCGGGTGGATAACCTGCTGATGCGCTTTGCCGATGTGCAGCTTTCCTTCTCCACCATGATGGTGGCCATCATAGTCTCGGCCATCTTCCAGGCGGCGCTGGGCGGTGAGTTCTACTCCCGGTACGCCATCTTCATGCTGGTGATCATCATAGGGGTGTCGGAGTGGCCGCAGTACGCCCGGACCATTCGTGCCTCCGTGCTGGCAGAGAAGAAGAAGGAGTATGTGGAGGCGGCGCGGGTCATGGGGCTGCGCACCCCGCGGATCATGTTCCGCCACATTCTGCCCAACTGCCTGTCACCCATTCTGGTGATCTCCACGGTGCAGGTGGCCAACGCCATCATGTCCGAGGCGGCGCTCTCTTTCCTGGGGCTGGGCATGCCGGTGGACAAGCCCTCCCTGGGCTCCCTCATCAGCATCGGCTTCAACTACATCTTCTCCGGTGCCTGGTGGATCACCGCCTTCCCCGGCGTGGCCCTGGTGCTGCTGGTGCTGGTGATCAATCTGCTGGGCGACTGGCTGCGCGATCTGTTCAACCCCAAGGTCTACAAGGGCTAAGCCAGCCCCTCGTCCGCAAGGAGGCCAGTGTCTGCCAGTTGGCAGGCCTGGCCTCTGCCTTTTGCCTTGGCCTGATACAAGGCCAGATCCGCCCGCTGGATCAAGCTGTGGGCCGAGTCCTGCAACTGATAGCCCGCCACCCCCAGGCTGAGGCTCAGGGTCAGCTGCTGCTGGATGAGCTGGTTGAGTCGCTGGGCCAGCGCAAGGGCCTCCGAGGGGGTCTTGCCAGGCAACAGCAACAGAAACTCATCCCCGCCATAGCGGCCCAATGCCTCACCGGGCATCAGCGTCTCCTGTACCAGACTGGCCAGCCGCTTGAGCATCTGATCGCCTAATTGATGGCCCTGGCTGTCGTTGAGCCGCTTGAAGAAGTCCAGGTCGAACAGGATCAGGCTCAGGGGCTGACGGTGGCCCTCTTGCCAGAGCTGGGCGATGGCCTCCTCCAGCAGACTGAGGATCTTGCGGCGGTTGTTCACCCCGGTCAGCTCATCCACTTCTGCCTGGTGCCGCAGCTGTAACAGCAGCTGATGACGGTCTGTGACATCGTGCATCAGCAGGGCATAGCCCACCGTATGGGGCCCCTCCTGGCGGATGCGATGGCAACGCACCTCGTATTGCCGGCCCTGTTTCGTCAGACTGGCTCTAGCCTGGCTGTCTTGTTGCAGCAGGGGCAACAGCTCCTTGAGCAGGGGTTCGCTGGCGGTGCCGATGAGGGTGCGGCTGAGGGCGGGGTACAGGTTGACCGCCTGCTGGTTGAAGTCAAGCAATCGCCCATGACTGTCCAGCACCACCACCGCCTCGCTGATCTCGTCAAACACCTGTTCGCGACCAATGGGCGGCAGATGGGTGAAGCGGTAGCGAAACAGGCCATAGCTGAAGCAGATGCCACTGAATCCAAAGCTCATGACGCACCAGTCCAGCTGTAGCTGGTTGGTCAGGGGGGCCAGGCTGATGAGGTAGCCCAGCCAGGGGATGGCGGCGCCGCAGAGCAGCGCCAGGGCCTGACGACTGTGAAACCGCGCGGAGCGGCGCCAGTTCCGGTAAAAGACCAGCAGGGTTACCAGAGAGGCCAGGTTGGCATAGAGCAGATGAAGGTAGTACCAGGGGCCGAAGGTTAGCTGGCTCAGGGTCAGGCCATCGGTGACGCTGAACTGAATGTCCACCAGATTGAGATGGTGATAGTCGTTGCCCAGCTGGATGGCCAAGTTGACGGCACTGGTGCCTAACAGCAGCAGCCGGTAGGTCATGGGGGGATGACGATGGTACTGATAGGCATAGCTCAGCAGCAACAGCAGGGCCGGTAGGAAGGTGGCGCCGAGGAATTCAACGTTGAGCCAGAATTTGAGCTGCACCAGATCGCCGGTCGCCAGCTCCATGCCATAACCCAGACTATAGAGGGACATGGCCAGGGCCAGCCAGGTAAACCAGTGGGCGACCGGGTAGTGGCGCTGTCGGCTGGAAAACAGCGCCAGCCCCAGCATCAGCCCGGCGGAGAAGAACAGCAGCCAGCTGAGCAGGCTGAAGTCATGGGATGGCATCATGGTATGGCTGGGCTCCACAAGCTGGCATAGTCCAGCTCATCTTAAGGATTTGTAAGCGGAGTGTCGTCAGTCGCCACGGCTTTTTTATGGGTTTCCCCGAGCAATAGAAATTTTTACGCGTCGTGAATGGCCTGCCGATTTGGCGGATCCTGCGTCCGCATCTGCGATAGGCTGCGCATTTTGGATATTCGCGCTGTGATTAGCGCACTTGTTAAAATAACCATCTAAATTTGTGGCTAAAAATGCCTTAATGATGCCAGTTAGGTGACGAATGACCCCATTGTCATGCTGTGGGCGATTGGGCATACTGCTCGGGCAGTCAGGATCGACGCGGTTACCACCCGGTAAGGAGGCAAGCATGAAACAGAATCGGCATCTGATGTCCGTCAGTCGTCATGCATCCTCCGCCAACCCGGATACCGCCCAACGATCCGCTGCCTGATCCTTTTTATCCCAGGCCGCGGTACAGCGCGGCCAGTGGGATCTCCGTTTCCCTTCGCCCCGCCCGCGGTCTCCCAAACTGTTGGAGACTAAATCATGCGTCGTTCTATCTTGATGAATCTTGCCCTGTTGTGCGTCAAGGCCGATCTGGCCCTGGAGCAATCCCGTCTGCAAGCCGAGCGCCGTGCCGCCCGCGATGCCATGCGTTACGCCACCCCCCACCTGTTGCGGGATGTGGGGCTGGACGAGGATGGCCTGGGGCGCGCCCTGGAGCTCAAGCAGCGTGAAGCTCTGCGCCTGGTGTGTCGCACCCGTCAGCGGCACAGATGGCCCAGGCAAAGATGAGGCAGGGGGCCTGGCCCCCTGTGTTGGAGAGCTAAAAAAGGCGCCTATTGGCGCCTTCTTCTTCTGGCTGACTAGCCTGCCTGGCGGGCTTGCCAGCGGCTGATCTGAGCGAGGATCCCCGCACTGTCCAGTTCCAGCAACTGCAGGATTTCCTGCTGGGTTCCCTGCTCGATGAAGCGATCCGGCAGCCCCAGGTTGAGCACCGCCGGGCGGGCTGCCTGCTGCATCAGCCAGTCGTTGATCGCCGAACCGGCTCCACCCATCAGGGCATTCTCTTCCAGCGTCACCCACTGGTCATGGGTGCCGAGCAACTCGGAGAGCAGCGCGGTATCCAGTGGCTTGACGAAGCGCATGTCCACCAGGGTGGCATCCAGCTGCTCGGCCACCGGTTTGGCCTGTTGCAGCAGGGTGCCGAAGGCCAGGATGGCCAGGCCGCTGTTGCCCTGACGCCGCAACCGGGCTCGGCCGATGGGCAGGGCCGTCATGGTCTGCTGGGGCACTGTGCCGCCGGCATGACCGCGGGGATAACGCACCGCCGCCGGCCCGGTGTGCTGGTAGCCGGTGTAGAGCATCTGGCGGCACTCGTCCTCATCCGAGGGGGTCATGATCACCAGGTTGGGAATGGCCCGCAGGAAGCTCAAGTCAAACGCCCCCTGGTGGGTGGGACCGTCGGCGCCGACGATGCCCGCCCGGTCGATGGCGAACAGCACCGGCAGCTTTTGCAGGGCCACATCGTGGATGATCTGGTCATAGGCCCGTTGCATGAAGCTCGAGTAGATGGCCACCACGGGTTTCTGCCCCTGGATGGCCAAGCCGGCAGCCAGGGTCACCGCATGCTGCTCGGCGATGGCCACATCGAAGTAGCGATCCGAGAAACGCTGGGAGAATTCCACCATGCCGGAGCCTTCCCGCATGGCCGGCGTGATGCCGATGAGGCGCGAGTCGGCTGCCGCCATGTCACACAACCACTGGCCGAAGATGGTGGAGAAGCCGGGATGGCCGCCCTGGGTGGCCGGCAGGCAATCCTCTTCCGGATTGAACTTGGGCACACCATGGTAGCCGATGGGGTCTTTTTCCGCCGGTTCGTAGCCCTTGCCCTTCTTGGTCATCACATGCAGCAGCTGGGGTCCCTTGAGCTGACGCATGTTCTTGAGGGTCTCGATGAGGGTGGGCAGATCGTGGCCGTCCACCGGCCCTATGTAGTTGAAGCCGAACTCCTCGAACAGGGTGCCCGGGATCACCATGCCCTTGAGGTGCTCCTCGGCGCGGCGCGCCAGCTCCTTGACCGGCGGCAGGCCGGACAGCACCTTCTTGCCGCCTTCGCGCAGGCTGCTGTACAGGGAGCCCGACAGCCAGCGGGCCAGGTGGTTGTTCAGCGCCCCGACGTTTTCCGAGATGGACATCTCGTTGTCGTTGAGCACCACCAGCAGATCCTCGTGCAGATCCCCGGCATGGTTGAGGGCCTCGAAGGCCATGCCGGCGGTGAGGGCCCCGTCGCCGATCACCGCCACCACCTTGCGGCCCTGGCCTTCGCGGCGGGCGGCGATGGCCATGCCCAGGGCGGCACCGATGGAGGTGCTGGAGTGCCCTACGCTCAGGGGATCAAACTCACTCTCCTCCCGCCAGGGGAAGGGATGTAGCCCATCCTTCTGGCGTATGGTGTGCAGCCGGTCGCGGCGACCGGTCAGTATCTTGTGGGGGTAGGCCTGGTGGCCCACATCCCAGATCAGGCGGTCGAAGGGGGTGTCGTAGACGTAGTGCAGGGCTATGGTCAGCTCCACCACCCCCAGACCGGAGGCCAGGTGGCCGCTGCTTTTGCTCACCGACGCCAGCAGGTAGCGGCGCAGCTCTTCGCTGAGGGCCTCCAGGCGGTCGGCCGGCAGCAGACGCAGCTCGTCCGGCGTGTTGGCCAGGCCCAGCGTCGGGTAATCGGTGATATCGAGGCTCATGGATCTTGTCATTATCATCAGTGGTTCCGCTCGACTATGTAGTCGGCGAACGCGTGCAGAATATGGGTGTCATAGGGTAGCTCGGCCAATGCGGCAATCGCCTGATCGTGCAGTTGGGCGGCCAGGGCCTGGGCGGCTTCGAGCCCCAGCAGACTGGGGTAGGTGCTCTTTTCCAGCGCCAGATCGGAGCCCTGCGGTTTACCCAGGGTTTGGGTATCGCCGACGATATCCAGTATGTCATCCTGCACCTGGAATGCCAGGCCGATGGCGCTGGCGTAGCGCTGCAGCGCCGCCAGGGTGGCCGGGGTGATCTGTGCCTGACACAGGGCACCCAGGGTGACGGCGCATTCGATCAGTGCCCCCGTCTTGTGGCGGTGGATCTGCTCCAGCTGGGCCAAGGGTACCTGTTGGCCCTCGGCCGCCAGATCCAGTGCCTGTCCGCCGCACATCCCCAGATAGCCAGAGGCCTTGGCCAGGGCCGAGACCATGGCCAGTCGTTGCCCGGCGCTGATGCCCGGCATGGGGCCGTCGGTCAGCAGGCTGAAGGCCAGGGTTTGCAAGGCATCGCCGGCCAGCACGGCACTGGCCTCGTCAAAGGCCTTGTGCACCGTCGGGTGGCCACGGCGCAGATCGTCATCGTCCATGGCCGGCAGATCGTCGTGGATCAGGGAGTAGGCATGGATGCACTCGATGGCGGCGGCCGGTGCGTCCAACACCTCATCGGCAATGCCCAGCATGTGGCCCACGGCGTACACCAGAAAGGGACGCACACGCTTGCCGCCCAGCAGCAGGCCGTGGGACATGGCGGCCTTGAGGCGCGGTGCCAGTTCGGGCAGGGCATTAAGCTGCGCCTGCAGCTGGCCATCCACCCGTTGCCGATAATGTTGAGAGAAGGCATCCAGGGCCACTTATTCTTCTCCTGCTTCCGGGCTGAAGGGGGCTAGTGTCTGACCATCCAGCAGTATCTGCACCTTCTGTTCCGCCTGGGCCAGGGCCTGTTGGCCACTGTGCACCAAGGCGATGCCGTGTTCAAACTGCTTGATGGCTTCTTCCAGGGGCAGGTCGCCTTGTTCCAACTGCTGCACTATCTGCTCCAGATCCTGCATGGTTTGGTCGAAACTGGCGACAGGGGCTTTACGGGCGGCCATGCTTGACTCCGACGGGGGTGTAAAAAAGTGGCGTCATCTTAACACTCTCTGCCCGAAATGGGGGAGGAGGATCGCCAACCGGCGATAAACTTCGGCGGCAGGCTAAAGTATTGTCAAATGAGCCGATATGTAAGAAGGCCATCCTCGGTTGCCTGTGCTGAGCCGATCGGGGAGAATCCGGCCAGACGATGATGGCGGCCAACCGTTCTGACAAGGATGGGCAGATGGCAAGCAGTAGGAGTGCAATGTGGATTTAGCAACGCTGATCGGTGTGGTGGTAGGCTTCGGGGTGGTGATCTGGGCCATGATACTGGGTGGCTCCCTGACCATGTTCGTGGACGTGCCCTCCATCTTGATCACAGTGGTGGGTGCCATCTTCATCGCCATGATGAAATTCAACCTGGGCCAGTTTTTTGGTGCCCTCAAGGTGGTGATGAAGGCCTTCATGTTCAAGACGGAGAAGCCTGAAGATCTCATCATCAAGGCGGTGGAGCTGGCGGATGCGGCGCGCAAAGGCGGCTTTCTGGCGTTAGAGGCGGCGGAGATCCCCAACACCTTCATGAAGAAGGGCATCGACATGCTGGTGGATGGCCACGATGCCGAGGTGGTGCGCTCCGTGCTGGAGAAGGACATCGACCTGACCGAGGCGCGGCACACCAGCGCCATCAAGGTGTTTCGTGCCCTGGCGGATTTGGGCCCGGCCATGGGGATGATAGGTACCCTGGTGGGGCTGGTGGCCATGCTCTCCAACATGGATGACCCCAAGTCCATCGGGCCGGCCATGGCGGTGGCCTTGTTGACCACCCTCTACGGCGCCATCATGGCCAACATGTTCCTCATTCCGGTGGCGGACAAGCTGGAGCTGCGCAGTGGTGAGGAGGCCCTCAACCGTGCCCTGATCCTGGATGCCATCCTGGGGATCCAGGACGGTCAGAACCCGCGGGTCATCGAAGCCATGTTGAAAAACTACCTGGCCGAGTCCAAGCGCCAGACCGGCGCCGAGTAAGGAGCGGCCATGGCCAACAAGTGCAACTGCCCTCCCCCCGGCCTGCCGGCCTACATGGGCACCTTTGCCGATTTGATGACCCTGCTGATGTGCTTCTTCGTGTTGTTGCTCTCCTTTTCGGAGATGGACGTGCTCAAGTACAAGCAGGTGGCAGGCTCCATGCTCAATGCCTTCGGCGTGCAGAATGTGCTGGAGGTGAAAGACATTCCCAAGGGCACCTCCGTCATCGCGCTGGAGTTCCGCCCCGGCCGCCCCGAGCCCACCCCCATCGACACCATGATGCAGCAGACCTCGGAGCTGACCCAGACCGAGCTGGAATTCCAGCCCGGCCAGGAGGACAAGTCCGGTGGTCAGCAGAAGGAAGCCGGTCAGGAGAGCGGCGGCCAGAGCAAGGCGACCCAGGTGACCGAGTCCAGCGCTGAGGCGGCCTCCGACAGTGACAGCCAGGCCCAGATGATGAAAGAGGCGGCTAAGATGATGGTGGATCAGCTGAATGAACAGGTGAGCGATGGCTCGATTGAGGTGGAAGCCCTGGGGCAGCAGTTGGTGATCCGCATCAAGGAGAATGCCTCCTTCCCCGCCGGCTCCGCCTTCCTGCAGCCCAAGTTCTGGCCCGTGGTGCGCAAGATAGCCACCCTGCTCAAGGACGTGCCCGGCGAGATCACCGTCTCCGGCCATACCGACAGCGGCATAGTGCACAACGAGTTGTTCCAGAATAACTGGGATCTGTCGGTGCAGCGGGCCCTGGCGGTGGCCAACCAGATGCTGATGGTGCAGGACTTTGACCATAACCGGCTGATCATTCAAGGGCTGGCCGATACCCAGCCCAGGGTGCCGAACAATACGGTGGCCAATCGTCGGCAAAATCGTCGGGTGGAGATCACCGTCGCCCAGGGCAAGCCCAAGTACTCTCAGCCCATCGAGGCGGGCAACGCCCCCTAGTGGCCCCTGTCCCTCCCCCCAACCGGCGCTTAGGCGCCGGTTTTTTTGTCCCTTTATTTCCGGCTGATGCCAGCCTCCCGTGTGGGCTGGGGCGTCCAGTCCCTGGCGCCCGGCGGGTTTGACCAGGGGCTGCCGAGGCGTGAGGAATAAGCGGCGTGCAAGGTGGCTCGCCGTATGCCGGTGCGCTGTCATTGTGGTTCACCGTGGCGATCCCGGGGGCTCAGGCCAGGCATAAAAAAACCGGAGCCATAATGGCTCCGGTTGGTCGCTAGGTTGAGGCTAAGGTTATTCGCTCAGGGTCAGCAGGGGCAGCTCGTCCCAGATCAGGGGTTCGCTGCTGGCGCCACCGCTGAAGTTCCAGTTGCCCGCCTCGGGTTGTAGCGGACGATAGCTGCTGGAGAGGCCATCGAGATCCCAGGTGGTGACATAGAACTGGATGCCGTCCAGGCTGTCGGGCCGTCCCAAGGCTTGGCTGGGGAAGTCGAAGCTGATGGTGCGGTTGTCCTTGTCCACCGAGAGGGTGGGAGCCGGGGTCAGCGGAGTACCGAAGCCGCTGGCGCTGGCACCGTCACTGCCATACAGGCTGTTTTGCCAGCCGAAGGCCACCACCTGACGTTGCCAATCGCTGCCGACAGGCAGGCTGGCATTCATCTTGGGCAGCAGGCTGGCACCCTCGCCCTGACCCGGCAGGTGGATGAAGATGCTAAAGCCCACATGATCGAAGCCATTGGTCGGCGCCCAGGTGTCGGTGAGGTTGGCCATGGTCAGGCTCAGGCGCACATTGCTGCCGGCCTGATAGACTCGGGCCGACTCGATGGCCAGCTGGCTGGACTGCTTGTCGAAGCTGGCATCCGTGGGCAGGCTGTAGCTGCCCAGGGGGCCGCCGGCACCCTCGGTGGCATCGCCGCTGTCATCCACCTCCACGTTGGGGGTGGCGGGGTAGCTGAGATCGCTCGAGAAGGCGATGTCCGCCAGGCTGGCACCGCTTTGGCTGTCATACAAGGCGAAGCGGTGAGCCACCTGGCCGATGGCAAAGTGGCGCACGCTCAGGCTGCCTTGCCACTGGCCGTTATCGTCCACTGTGACCGTCTGAGCGGTGCCCAGGTTGCCGTCCACCACCAGTTGCAGGCTGTGAGCCGGGGTACCGGTACCCGCCAGGGGCAGATCGGCGGTGAGCACTGCATCGGCCAATGCCGTGGTCAGGCTCAGGCTGGCATCGCCGGCTTGCGGGGTGTCACTGCCGTTGGCCTTGAGCAGCAGGGCGGACTTGGCCGGCAGGGCCAGGGTCAGGCGGCCGTCATCATCGGTGACCAGGTTGTCGGCCAGGGCGTCGGCATTGAGGCTGTCCAGCACCTGGAAACGGGTGCCGGCGGCGGCGCCGGTGGCCATCTGGTTGAGCAGCATGGGGGTATCGCCGGTGTTCAGGATCACCATGGCCTCGTCGTCATCCAGGGTGCGGCTGTAGGCAAAGATGCCGGCACCTGTGCTGTCTTCGGCCAGGATCTGCAGATCCCCGCGGGAGAGCACCTTGTGCTCCTGACGCAGGCGGGTGAGGGCCTGGAGGAAGCGGTACATGTCGGAGTCGGTGTTGAAGGAGTCCATCTGCTGGCCATCCTCCCGATAGCCGCCATTGAACATGGCGTCCCGATAACCGGTGAAACCCTGCTCCGTGCCCTGGTAGATCACCGGAATGCCCGGCAGGGTCAGCAGGGTGAAGAAGGCCTGCTTGACGTCGTCTTGACTGGCCTGGGAGAGCAGGCGGGCCATGTCATGGTTGTCGATGAAGTTACCCAGGCGATAGGGATCCGGGTAGAGCTCCATCATCTTGCGCAGCCGATAGCCCAGTTGGGCGGTGGGCTGGCCGCCGGCAAACACCTGGTTCATGGTGGCCTGCAGGGGGAAGTTGAGCAGTGAGGTCAGCTCGGGCTTCTCCTGGGTGCCCAGGTAGGCCAGCAGCTTCTCTTCACCATTGGTCTGGTAGGGGCTGGAGGTTTCAAAGATTTCCCCCAGGGTCAGGAAGCTATCGCGGCCCCGCTTGGCGGCATCGGCCAGGATGCCGTCCTCGGCATGCAGGAAGTCATGATAGAAGTCGTGATCCACGTACTTCACCGTGTCCACCCGGAAGGCGTCCACTCCGACCTTGTCGATCCAGTAGCGGTAGCTCTGTTTGAGGTAGTCCCGCACCACAGGGTTGTCGGTGTTGAGATCGTCCAGATCCGACAGCTGGTAGGTAAATTCCTGCTCCTCCACGTTGTGATCGCTGATGGCCGGGGTCCAGTGGTAGATGGCGGCGACAAAATCGTCGGCGTTGTTGCAGTCGTTCTGATTGAGCGGTGCCGGCAGGTTCTGGCCGGCGGCCAGGGCACCGGGGATCAGCTCGAAACCGGCGCAGGGTTGGGCGGGATCATAGGTGCCTGTGTAGGTGAAGAAGTTGCCCAGGTGGTTCACCACCACGTCCTGGATCAGGTACATGCCCTTGTCGTGCAGGGCATCGGCCAGGGCGCGGTAGCTGGCCAGATCGCCGAAGTGTTCGTCGACTTTCTGCAGATCTCGGGCCCAGTAGCCGTGATAGCCGCCGTAGTTCTGTGCCGGATCCCACCATTGGTTGGCCACCGGAGGCGTGGTCCATACGGCACTTATCCCCAGTCCCTGGAGGTAATCCAGTTTCTGGGTCACCCCGGCGAGATCGCCGCCGCTGAATTTGGCATCGCTGGTGGGGTCGTATTCGTTGGCACCCTGATCGTTGTTGCTGGGATCGCCGTCGTTGAAGCGGTCGATCATCAGGAAATAGATTACCTGATCGCGCCAATCCGGTGAGGCAAGGCGAGGAGCGTTATCATCAACCACCTGCGTGTCATTGCTATCGTTACAGCCGGAAAGGGCGATGATCAGTGCAGTTGCCAGAGTTGTAAGCCGGAGCTTTCGGTTTTTATCCATGTTATTACCATCGTTTGTTGTCCCAGAGGCGACAATCTTAAGGTTTGGTAAAGATATGAAATTAGCCGATTGCGCCAGCAAGTTGGCCGGTTAGGCCAATGGGCAAAAGTGTGAGCTGCGGCGGGCTACCAGGGGAGGGGCAGCCATCCTTCGCCGCCGTTGTCCAGTCTCATCTGACCCTTTCCTACCTGGCCAAACTCGAAAAACAGCGGGGTTTTGGCATCCGGCCCGGGGACCAGGGCCTCCCAGCGCCAGGCCGAGCCACAAGGCTGGCTGGCCAATGGATGGCGTTGCCATTGCCCGTCCTGCTGCCAGCAGGCCCAGGCGGCGGGCCAGGGATCCCGGCTGAACAGGCGCACCAGTACGGCCTCCGGCTTGTCACCCTGGGGGCAGGCCAGCAGTTGGTGACAGATCACAGGGTGCGGCCCCAGTAACACCGGCTGGGACAGGGCATAATCCTGGCCGCCGTTGTTGTCCAGATAGCGCTGGCCGCCGGCCTGGTATTCGATGCGAAAGCGCAAGGGGTGATGCACCGGCAGGCTGGGGGTGGACCACAGCTCCCGCTCCGGCCCGATGAAGCGTTCGAAGGTGGCCGGATAGGGGCGCCAGATGCCGTCTTGATCCTCGCACAACACCTGTACCGCCTTGTCGAAGGCCAGGTTGCGCAGGCTGATCCAGATGCGGGCGCCGCTGTATTGGCGCAGGCTCTGTTGTTGCAACTGATTGATGGCGTAGTAGAGGCTCACCTCCGGCTCATGCTGCTCATCGGGTTCCAGCTCGAAATACCGGCGGCGAAAGGCCCCCGGTGTCAGGCCGAACCAGTGGCGAAAGGCGCGTTGAAAACTGGGGGCATCCTGGTAGCCCAGGGCCAGCCCCACCGCCTGGGCGCTGTGCTGTTCGTGGCACAACAAGGCGATGGCCTTGTTGCGGCGAACCTCGTCCAGCAGCTGGCTGTAGCGGGTGCCGTGCTGCTGCAGCTGGCGTTGCAAGGAGCGCACCGGGATTCCCAGCTGCTGCGCCAGTTGCGGCAGTGGTGGCCTGGCCGGCAGGGCCTGCTCCAGATGGGCCTTTATCTCTTCCAGCAGCCCCCTGGGCTGGGCGCCCAGGCGGTGCAGGCGGTGCAGCATGGTGGCCAGCGGCCCATGCAGATCCTGCCATTGCGGGTAGGGGCTGGCGGGCCAATCGGACAGATCCAGCTCCAGGGCCGGCTGGGCGGCGTAGCGGCTCTCCAGCTCAACCGTCTTGCCCGGCTCGCCGCTGCGGCGCTGCGGCCACTCCAGACGCCATGACCGCACTGGCTGCCATTGACTCAGCCGCAGGTGTAGCAGCTGGAGCAGGTACCACAGGGGCTGTGGATCGGCCTGGGGCTGGGTGGCCGAAAATTGCAGTCGCAGGTGCGAGGGCGTCCAGGTCAGGCTGGGATACCAGGGCAGTCCCAGCAGCGGCAGACTCTCGCACCATAGGGTGAGGCCGGCACGGATGTCCCGTGCGCTCAACAAGGCGTATTCCAGCAAGAGGACCAACTGGGACTGCGACCAGATTTCATCGCCTATGGTGACCTGCTGCTGCACCCAGTGGGTGGCCAGCTGCTGACGCAACCAGTGAGCCTGTTGACGTGACGAGGCGGCAGATGAGGGGGTAGGGGAAGGCACGGCAGGCTCCTAACATCAGTACTTAGGCCGGCAGCCTACGCAATGGCGCTCTTTGGCTCAAGGTGGCAGCCGTGGCATTGTGCGCCGGCACGGATGCCGGGGCGAACATGGCAAGCACGGGGGCGCTGTGCGATAATGCCGCCCCATTGACGGGCCCCCGTCAGCCGTGCCCTGGCGGTTTGTTCCGCCACCGCCCCCAACGCCAGTGAAAGCCAAAAGAGTTGCCATGAAATTCATCATCAAGTTGTTCCCGGAAATCACCATCAAGAGCAAGTCGGTCCGTCAGCGCATGTGCAAGGTGCTGCAGGGCAATATCCGCAACGTGCTGCGCCGCATCGGGGTGGAGGCGCGGGTGCGCAACGACTGGGACAAGCTGGTGGTCTCCTGTGACGATGGCGATGACAAGCTGCGTGCCGCCGTGGTGGAGTGCCTCAAGTGCACGCCGGGCATCCAGCAGATCCTGGAGGTGCAGGAGCACCGTTTCGCCACCCTGCATGACATCTATGAGGCCACGGCGCCCGTGTACGGCCCGCAGCTGGCCGGCAAGAGTTTCTGTGTGCGGGTCAAGCGCAAGGGCCAGCATGAGTTCACCTCCATCGAGATCGAGCGCTATGTGGGCGGTGGCCTCAACCAGAACTTCGCCACCGGCGGGGTCAAGCTGAAGAGCCCGCAGATGCTGATCAACCTGGAGGTGGAGAACGAGCGCCTCTACCTGGTGAGTGCCATCCATCCGGGGCTCGGCGGCTATCCACTCTCCACCCAGGAGAAGGTGCTGAGCCTCATCTCCGGCGGCTTTGACTCCGGCGTCTCTTCCTATCAGTTCATCAAGCGCGGTTGCCGGGTCTATTACTGCTTCTTCAACCTGGGGGGCCGTGCCCACGAGGTGGGGGTGAAGCAGGTGGCCTATTACCTGTGGAACAAGTTCGGTGCCTCCCACCGGGTACGCTTCGTCTCCGTGCCGTTCGAGCCGGTGGTGGGGGAGATACTGGAGAAGGTGGAAGACTCCCACATGGGGGTGATCTTGAAGCGGATGATGATGCGCGCCGCCTCGGCGGTGGCCGCCGATCTGGGCATCGAGGCCCTGGTGACCGGCGAGAGTGTGGGTCAGGTCTCCTCCCAGACCCTGACCAACCTCAGCGTCATCGACAGCGTCACCGACACCCTGATCCTGCGGCCGCTCATCGTCTCCGACAAGCAGGACATCATCGACACCGCCCGTCAGATCGGCACCCTGGAGTTCGCCGAGACCATGCCGGAATACTGCGGCGTCATCTCCAAGAAGCCCACCGTCAAGGCGCGGATGGAGCGGGTACTGGAAGAAGAGGCCAAGTTTGACTTCGGCGTGCTGGAGCAGGTGGTGAAGGACGCCGTCTACCTGGACATCCGTCAGATCGGCGAGGAGACCCAGGCCGAGGTGCAGGAGGTGGAGACGGTACAGGCCCTGTCCAGCGCCGACGTCATCCTGGATATCCGCTCGCCGGACGAGCAGGAGGAGCGGCCCTTTGCCGTGGACGGCCACGAGGTGCGGCACCTGCCCTTCTACAAGCTGGCCACTCAGTTCGGCGATCTGGATCAGAGCTGCACCTATCTGCTGTATTGCGAGAAAGGGGTGATGAGCAAGCTGCAGGCCCTCTACCTCAAGGAGCAGGGCTTTCAGAATGTTAAGGTATATCGCCAGAACTAATGACCATAGAGCTAGGTGGAACGGGGCGCGCTGCGCCCCTTTTTTATGCCCGCGATTGCCGGCTGAGCTGGCTCACGCCGCCTGGCCGATCGACCCGCGGCGCGGCGAGTCTTGGCCGGTACGAAAGCCGAGGATTTCATTTGCATCGTTGCGGTGTCATTCATGTCCAGCTTCATGCGAGTACATTTGTTGCCAGTGTGATTTGCATCACAGGTGGAGGGTGGGGTGGTGTGGGGTATCGGCGTGACCTTTGTCACAAAAACTGGTCATTGATGTGATTTGATAACGGAATATTCACAATAAATTGTGATGCGACTCACTCTTGTGGTGAGGGTAATGCGGGGGAAAGGTGATGGAAATCGCAAAAAAAACCCGTTCTCGGCAGCGTTTTCAGGGAGAGTGGTAGATTGACTGTGCAGTAACCAACGAGGTGACCGGTTCGGCAAAACCAGGCCCTCGCCACTCAACCATTCAACTGATGCGTCAAACGGGGTGTCGATATGCTATCACCTGATACCAAGGTCAAGATACAGAATTTTGGCCGCTTCCTGTCTAACATGGTCATGCCCAACATAGGCGCGTTTATCGCCTGGGGCTTTCTGACCGCACTGTTTATTCCCACCGGCTGGCTGCCCAACGAGACGCTGGCCAAGATGGTGGGGCCCATGATCACCTATCTGTTGCCCCTGCTGATCGGTTTCACCGGCGGTAAGCTGGTGGGCGGCGAACGGGGTGGCATCGTCGGCGCCGTGACCACCATGGGGGTGATCGTCGGCACCGATATTCCCATGTTCATGGGCGCCATGATCGTCGGCCCGCTGGGTGGCTGGGTCATCAAGCGCTTCGACCGAGCCATCGATGGCAAGGTCAAGTCCGGCTTCGAGATGCTGGTGAATAACTTCTCCGCCGGCATCCTGGGCATGTTGCTGGCCATAGTGGCGTTCTACCTGATTGGCCCCTTCGTCAAGGTGCTCTCCACCCTGCTGGCGGGCGGGGTCGGCATCCTGGTGGACAACCACCTGCTGCCGCTGACCTCCATCTTCGTCGAGCCGGCCAAGATACTGTTCCTCAACAACGCCATCAACCACGGCATCTTCTCGCCGCTGGGCATTCAGCAGGCCACCGAGCATGGCAAGTCCTTGTTCTTCCTGATTGAGGCCAACCCGGGGCCGGGCTTTGGCGTGCTCTTGGCCTACATGATGTTCGGCCGTGGCAATGCCAAGCAGTCCGCCGCCGGCGCCTCCATCATCCACTTCCTGGGGGGGATCCATGAGATTTACTTCCCCTATGTGCTGATGAATCCGCGCCTGATCCTGGCGGTGATCGCCGGCGGCATGACCGGGGTCTTCACGCTGACCCTGTTCGATGCCGGCCTGGTTTCTCCGGCTTCTCCCGGCTCCATCTTCGCCGTGCTGTTGATGACACCCAAGTCCTCCCTGGTGGGGGTGCTGTTGTCCATCCTGGCGGCGACCTGTGTCTCCTTCGTGGTGGCCTCCTTCTTCGTGCGGGCCCATAAGCCGGTGGAGCACCATGAGGATGGCCTGGATGAAGCCACCCGCAAGATGAAGTCCATGAAGTCGGCCAGCAAGGGGCAGCAACACCAGGCTCCCGCCGCGGCAAACGGCAACCTGAGCCTGTCCGCGGTCAAGCGGATCGTGGTGGCCTGCGATGCTGGCATGGGCTCCAGCGCCATGGGCGCCAGCCTGCTGCGCAAGAAGGTGCAGGCGGCTGGCCTGCCGATCCAGGTGACCAATCTGGCCATCAACAATCTGGATGAGTCCGCCGATCTAGTGATCACCCACCAGGATCTGACGGAGCGGGCCCGTCGTCATGCGCCCCATGCCCGGCATCTGTCCCTGAGCAACTTCCTGGACAATGGCCTGTACCAGGATCTGGTGCAGCAACTGCAGGCGGCCAACGACGCGCAGTACCATCCGGCGCCGGCGTTGGTGGCCGCCAACGATGATAGCTATGTGCCGCAGGCGACGCCTCTGTTCAGCCTGACGACCGATAATATCCGTCTGGGCCTGTCGGCCCCGGACAAGGAGAGCGCCATCCGCACCGCCGGCCAGCTGCTGGTGGAGGGCGGGTTCGTGGAGCCCGAGTATGTGGATGCCATGCTGGCGCGGGAAAAACTGGTCTCCACCTATCTGGGTGAGTCCATCGCCGTGCCCCACGGCACCATAGATGCCAAAGAGAAGGTCAAGCGTACCGGGGTGGTGATCTGCCAATACCCCGAGGGGGTGCGCTTCGGCCAGGACGAGGACGCCGTCGCCAAGCTGGTGATCGGCATTGCCGCGCGCAATGACGAACACATTCAGGTGATCAGCAACCTCACCAACGCCCTCGATGATCCCGAGATCATCGAACGGCTGACCACCACCGCCGATCCGCACTATGTGCTGGATCTGCTGAGCGGTCACCGCGCGGCCTGATGCCTGCCCGGCGGCCAGGCCGCCGGGTCTCTCTTTGGATGTATGGAGTAGTAAGACATGAAAGCATTGCATTTTGGTGCCGGTAACATTGGCCGGGGTTTCATCGGCAAGCTGCTGGCCGAGTCCGGCGCCGAGCTGGCCTTCGCCGACGCCAACCATCAACTGGTGGATCAGCTCAACCATGCCCAGCAGTATCGGGTGCACGTGGTGGGGGCCCAGCATCAGATCGACGTGATCAATCGCATCGTGGCGGTGGATGCCAACAGCGAGGCGGTGATCGACCAGATCCGCCATGCGGATCTCATCACCACCGCCGTGGGGCCCCAGGTACTGGAGAAGATCGCCAGCACCCTGGCCCGCGGATTGCAGCTGCGGTTTGACGAACCGAACCTGGCGCCGCTCAACATCATCGCCTGTGAGAACATGGTGCGGGGCACCGCCCACCTGAAGGCGGCGGTGCTGGCCTGCCTGCCGGAGCAATACCACGGGCGACTGGAGCAGTGTGTCGGCTTCGTGGACTCGGCGGTGGATCGCATCGTGCCGCCGGCCGCCGCCAACGACGCCGATCCCCTGGAGGTGACGGTGGAAAGCTTCAGCGAATGGATAGTGGACAAGGATCAGTTCCGCGGCCCCATCCCCCAGGTGGCAGGCATGGAGCTGACCGACAACCTGATCGCCTTCGTGGAGCGCAAGCTGTTCACTCTCAACACCGGGCATATCGTCACCGCCTACCTGGGGAACCTGGCGGGCTACCAGACCATTCGGGAGGCGATTGCCGATCCGCAGATCCGCCAGACGGTGAAACGGGCCATGGAGCAAAGCGGCGAGGTGCTTGTGCGGCGCTACGGTTTTGACCGTCAGCTGCACGGCGCCTACATCGAGAAGATCCTCGGGCGCTTCGCCAACCCCTACCTGGTGGATGAGATAGAGCGGGTCGGCCGTCAGCCGCTGCGCAAGCTGGGGCCGGCGGACAGACTGGTGAAGCCCCTGCTGGGCACCCTGGAATACGGCCTGCCCAACGACGCCTTGCTGGAGGGGATTGCCGCCGCCCTGTGTTACCGTAATGCCGCCGATCCCCAGGCGCTGGAGCTGCAGGGCTGGATTGCCGAGTTCGGCGTGCTGGACGCCTTGTGCCGGGCCACCGGCCTGGCCGCCGACAGTGCCGAAGCGGCCAGGATAGTGCAGCGTTATCAGGCCCTGAGCGGCCAGGCGCTGTCCTAACGGGCTGGGCAGCGCCCAGGCGGCGCTGTCTGTCACTGATGGATCAACAACCTATAACAATGATGACTGACGTAACGAGAGAAGATGAGGTTCTGGAGCGACTGGGGGCATTGAGCAGCCCGCGGGGCTTCTTCATGGAGACGGTGAGCATCATCACCGACGGCGTGGAGCATCTGATCCGCTCTGCCTTCCGTCAGGATGACTATGCGGTCAAGTACGCCATCGAACCGCTGCTCAACCGCCAGGGCCCTCTGTCCGAGTTGCCGGTCAGGCTCAAGTTGTTGCTGGGACTGGGGATGATCTCCCTCAACACCTATCAGGATCTGGAGCTGTTTATCCGGCTGAGGGACTGGTTGTGCGAGAGTCGTCAGGACTACCGGTTTTCCGACCCGGCGCTGTTGGATCGCTTGCAGGCGCTGCACGGCCTGCAGCTGGAGGGCTTGCCCTTGCTGACGGCGCCGGTGGCCGCCGATCCCCTGCTAGCCGCCATGCAGTTGGAGCGCCAGGATCAGATGGTGCGATCCAGCCTGTTGTTGTGTGTATCCGCTTTGGTATTGGAGCTGGCCAAGGAAAGTCCCATTTAGCTTTGGCCACAAAGACCAGGAGCAGCCATCCGCGGATGTCTGCTCCTTTTTTTATGAGGTGGATCTTGTTGACTCAGTCGGTCAGTGACGACTCACCAGCAGGCCGGCGGCCACCTGATCCGCCACGGCGTCGCCTTGCAGGGCGGCGACGGCGGCCAGGCCAAACAGCACGGCGGTGCCTGGGCCCTTGCTGGTGATGAGCTTATTGGCCTCATCCACCACCACGGCCTGATCCCGATAGGCGGCGCCCAGCGCGCCTTCGGTGCCGGGATAGCCGGTGACGTGAGCGCTACCGATAAGATCATGGTGCGCCAGCACCAGGGCGGGGGCGGCACAGATGGCGGCCCGCCAGGCGCCGCGCCGAGCCTGGGCCTTGAGCAGATCGATGAGCAAGGGGGTGTCCCGCAGGTGCTCGGCCCCAGGCAGGCCGCCGGGCAACAGGATCAGATCGAAGGGCTGATCCGCCACATCCCGCAGCGGACAGTCGGCCAGCAGCTGGACGCCGCGGGAGGCGCGGATCTGCAGCTGGCCATCCGGGCAGACCGAGGCCACCGTCACCTTGACGCCCCCCCGCACCAGCACGTCGATACTGGTGACGGCTTCGAGCTCTTCACATCCGGGGGCGAGCACCACCAGGGCCTGTTTACTCATGGCTGTTCTCCTTGGCTTTGATCTTGTCGTAGAGGGCTTGGTGGGCCGGCAGGCTGAGGCCGAGGCGCCGGGCCTCGGCCAGCAAGAAGCCGGTCATGGCGTCGATTTCGCTGGGGCGACCGCGGGCCAGATCCTGATGCATGGAGGAGTAGTTGCTGGCGGTGAGGCTGGCCACCTGCAGCACCTTGTCCACCCAGTATTTTTCTGGCGCGCTGAAGCCCTGCTGGGCCAGCAGCGGCAGCAGTTCCCGGCACAGGGTCTGGATGTCGGCCTGGAAGGCAATCAGCTCGCCGTTGGGAATGTTGTTGAGGGCGGTGAGGGGATTGATCACCGCATTGATCACCAGCTTGGTCCATTGCTGGCGGTGGATCTGTTCGCTCCAGGCGGCATGGGGCAGCGCCTGGGCCAGCAATTCCACCAGGGGGCGGCAGGCTTGCGCCGCCGGGTTGGCCGCGCCTATCCAGGTCTCCCCCGGGCCGGTATGGCGTATGTGTTCGGGCTCCACCAGCAAGGCGCCGTTGCTGGTGATGCCGATGAGCAGCGGGTTGTCGGGAAAGTGGTCCTTCACCCAGTCTTCGGTGCCCATGCCGTTGTGCAGCAGCAGTATGGGGGTGTGGGTGGGCAGGCGGTCGATCAGGGGCGTCATGGCCGGCGCCACCTGATAGGCCTTGGTGGTCACCAGCAGCAGGCTGATGTTGTCGGCATCCTTGGGCAGCAGGAAGTCCGGCTCCACCTGGTGGATCTGGCCGTCCAGATCCTCAAAGCGCAGTATGATGGGCAGGGTCACCTGCTCCTTGTCGGTGCGCAGCAGGCTGACCTGGTGCCCGGCCCGGGATAGCAGACCCGCCATCATGCCGCCGATGGCACCACACCCCAATATGGTCCAATTGCGTAAGCTTTCCATGGTGACCTCTTCTTCTCCCCTGGGACGGCCCGGTTTTCCCTCAGACCATAATGGATCTGCTGCCGGGATGCCATCACGGTGCGCCGTGCCGGACTTCGGACTGTGACCGCTTTTATGCTAGATTAGCCGCCAACCTATAAAACCGACAGGATAAGGAAAATGCCCTCTTTTGATATCGTTTCCGAAGTTGCCATGAACGAAGTGCAGAACGCGGTGGACAATGCCAACCGTGAGCTGCAGACCCGCTTCGACTTCCGCGGTGTGGAGGCCTCCTTCGAGTTGACCAAGGAGGAGATCAAGCTGGCCGCCGATGCGGATTTTCAGCTCAAGCAGATGATGGACATACTGCGGGACAAGCTGATCAAGCGCAATCTGGATGCCTCCTGCCTGGATGCCGGTGAGCCTGAGCATTCCGGTCGGCGCTATTTTCAGACGGTGAGCATTCGTCAGGGCATCGACAAAGAGATGGCCAAGAAGCTGGTGAAGCTGATCAAGGACTCCAAGGCCAAGGTACAGGCCGCCATTCAGGGCGATGAGGTGCGGGTGACTGGCAAGAAGCGCGATGATCTGCAGGAAGTCATCGCCCTGATCCGCGGTGCCGAGCTGGGCCAGCCGTTCCAGTTCACCAACTTCCGCGACTAATATCGCCTTCGCGAAAAAAAAACCGGAGCCAGTGCTCCGGTTTTTTATTGCATCATCAGATGCTTAGAACTTGTAGGTCACGTCGAAGTAGTGACCGAAGCCGGTGGTCTTCAGGCCATAGATGCCGTTTTGCAGACCATAGACGTCATTGAAGTACTTCAGACCATAGCCGACGGCATAACGGTCGGAGTGCCAGTAGATACCGTGGAAGAAGCCGGTGCCATCGGTGGAGCTGTCCTTGGCATCAAACATGTAATCCAGGTAACCCTGATAGGCGATAAAGCTGCCGTTGCTGAAGTTGTAGACCGGCTTGAACCAGTTCATGGAGAACTGATAGCCATTCCAGCCAGTGGTGGCACCTTCTTGAACGTGACGAGCGTACAGGTTGGCCCCCACGGTACCCAACCAGGGCACCTCCACATCGGAGCCCAGACCGATGAAGGTCTCGAACAGGCCGTCCGGACCACCGATGCTGTTCAGGTTGGCGATGTACACTTCCTTCACCGGACCGAAGGAGAGATCCTTGCCGGTCAGGGCGTCCAGGGACAGACGGGGGGCAAACTTCATGTACAGGTTGTCGCCGTGATGCTTGTCGTCGTGACGATCGTTCAGCACATCGAACACATCCACGTAGCCGTACAGTTGCCACATGCCGGAGCGACCGCCAAATTCCATCTCCATGTAGGTGTCGTTATAGCCACCTTCGGACTTGGAGTAGGGCAGTTGATCGATGGTATGCATCAGGTTGAACTGCATCCATTTGTAGTCGTTCTTGTGCAGACCGTCGCTGTAGTCAGCGGCATAGCTGGTGGTGGAGCAGGCAGCAGTCAAGACTGCGGCAGCCCACGCAGATTTGGTGAAATTGGCCATGATGTCTCTCTTTATATTCGTTGTGATAGATTCCGTAGCACCCTGTTCAGAGGCTGTTCAGGGCGAGAGAATTTTATGCGTGATCCCGGTCTCAGAGAAGCAAAAATGTGACAGAAATTCGTTTGCGTGCTGCTTTTTTCGTCATTGATCCTCAAATGTGGATTCGTTAGACAACTTTTCACTCAAACGATTGCTGGCGGCTGTTGGCCGGCCCATGGTGCCATCAGGGGCTTTGGGATAAGGTAGCGACTTTTGAGCCGTGAGATCCTGGTGTCTATGTCGACTTCCTCAACCGGGTGCCCGCCCTGGCTGGGCCCGCTGCAACCCCTGTGCAACCGCCGCATGCTGATCTGTGTGTTTACCGGTTTCAGCTCCGGCCTGCCGCTTTACCTGCTGATCAACCTGGTGCCGGCCTGGCTCAAAAGCGAGGGCGTGGATCTGGCGCTCATCGGCCTCTTCTCCATCATCCAGTTTCCCTACACTTGGAAGTTTCTCTGGTCGCCCCTGATGGATCGCTGGTCCGTGCTGGGCATGGGACGCCGCCGCGGCTGGATGTTGCTCAGCCAACTGTTGCTCATGGGGGGCATCGCCCTGCTGGGCAGCCTGGTGCCCAGCGATGGGCCCTCGTTGCAGCTCATCGCCTTGCTGGCCGGCGCCGTGGCGCTGTTTAGCGCCAGTCAGGACATAGTGCTGGATGCTTATCGCCGGGAGATACTCGCCGACGATGAACTGGGGCTGGGCACGGCGGTGCATGTGAATGCCTATCGCATCGCCGGCCTGGTGCCCGGGGCCCTCTCCCTGATACTGGCGGATCACCTGCCCTGGCCTCTGGTCTTCATGCTGACCGCCCTGTTTATGCTGCCGGGGATAGCGCTGACCCTGTTGGTAACCGAGCCTCAGCTGGCCCGGGTACCGCAGACGCTGCGCCAGGCGGTGGTGGAGCCCTTCCACGAGTTCATCACCCGTCAAGGCTGGCGCAATGCCCTGTATATTCTCGGCTTCATTTTTCTCTACAAGCTGGGGGACAGCATGGCCACCGCCCTGGCGACGCCTTTCTACCTCGACTTGGGCTACAGCAAGACCATGATTGGCCTGGTGGCCAAGAATGCCGGGCTCTGGCCCTGCGTCATCGGCGCCTTGCTGGGCGGACTGTGGATGGTGAGGCTGGGGATCAATCGGGCGCTGTGGTTATTTGGTGTGGTGCAGCTGTTGACCATACTGGGGTTTGCCTGGCTGGCGACCGTGCCGCCGAGCCCCTGGTCACTGGGGCTGGTGATCGGTGCCGAGGCGTTGGGCGTGGGGCTGGGGACGGCGGCCTTCACCGCCTTTATCGCCCGCACCACGGATCCACGCTATACCGCCACTCAGTTTGCCCTGTTCACCAGCCTGGCGGCGGTGCCGCGAACCTTCTTCAATGCCAGCACCGGCTATCTGGCGGAGTCCCTGGGCTGGGTGCCTTTCTTCTTGCTCTGCACCCTGTTGGCGGTGCCCGGCATGCTGCTGCTGTTCAAGGTGGCGCCCTGGCAGGCCGCGCCCGGCAGCGAGGACTCACCCTCCTAAAATGATACAGGCGCCTTCTGGCGCCTGTGTTATCTGCTGCACTCTGCCTTAGGGCAATACGGTGACCGATTTGAGCACCACGGGATCCTGCGGTACATCATTGGCACCCAGCTTGCTGTCGAAGCCCGTGGGGTGTGCCGCGATGGCATCCAGTACCGGTAGACCCTCGATCACCTTGCCGAATACCGCATAGCCCCACTGAGCACCGCCATCCAGCCGGGTGTTATCCACCAGGTTGAAGAAGAACTGGCGGGTGGCGCTGTGTGGTGCCGCGGTGCGGGCCATGGCCAGGGTACCCCGCAGATTGGACAGGCCGTTTTTTGATTCGTTAGTGATGGGGGCCAGATTGGGCAGGGTGCTGCCATCTTCGCGGTAACCGCCTCCTTGCACCACGAAGCCCTTGATCACCCGATGGAACAGACTGCCGTTATAGCTGCCGTCGGACACATACTGCAGAAAATTGCTGACGGTGGCAGGGGCCAGCTCATCTTCCAGCTCCACCAGGATGCGGCCCTCAGTGGTATCGAAGGCCACCTTGGTGCCGGCCCAGGTCAGGGTCGGCAGGCACAATAGCAGGGCGAGTATCAGGCTGTTCTTCATGGTTACCCCTTGATGAAGCTACGGATTTCCTGGTCAACCAGCACCTGGTCAAGCAGGGTGCTCAGCTGTTGGTTGAGCGTCTTCTCGATGCCAGGGACATCCGGGCGACTGGCGCTGTCCTCGGTGCTGTTTTTGCCGAAAGACTTGCCCAAATATAGGCCATTGTGCCGCAATTCCAGCTTGATCTGCAGCTGGGTACGGGTCTTGTAGAGCAGTCCAGGCTTGGTGACCTGGGCTTCCAGGGCGTTGATGATGAGGGTCATCTCCGGGCTGTCCATGCCGCCTTGACTCAGGCCCTGCTGGGCAAATCCCTGTTCCAGTTTCTGCCGCAACAGCTCGGCGGGGGCCACCTGGTTGGGCACCTTGACCACGGGTTCGCCGTCGAACTTGATGGTGATCACCTGGCTGGCCAGGCGTTTGTCCTGGGCCTGCAGGCTCAGGCTCTGGCCTTGGTACAGCCCGGCGGGCTGTTGGCCGACCTGGGGATTAAGGCTTGCCTGTTCCGGCCAACTGGCGGCACAGCCGCCCAACAGCAGGGACAGCACCAATAATGCAGATGCACGCATAACAACTCCTTTATGGTTTGATGGCACGTAACAGAACAAACTTCGGGTGGCTGGCCACGGTTTCTACCCGGCCAAAGTGTTTTTTCAGCCTGTGGTGATACCCCAGATGCCGGTTGCCGATCAACCAGAGCTCGCCGCCTTTGGCCAGGCAGCGGTGGGCATCCCGGATCATCTGCTCGGCGATGTGATCCGTGATGGCTTGTTGCTGGTGAAACGGCGGATTGCACAAAACGGTGGCCAGGCTACTGCTGTCGACGCCGGCCAGGCAATTTCCCAGGCGAAACTCACAGCGAGCCAGATCCTGCGGCCGGTTGGCTTCGACGTTTTGCCGTGCCGAGGATAGCGCCATATGGGATTCATCCACGAATAACAGCTTGGCTTCGGGGTTACGAGCCAGGGCCATGAGCCCCAGCACACCGTTGCCACAGCCCAGATCGGCAATGGTACCCAGTCGGTTACCCGGCAGGTGCGCCAGGAAGAAGCGGGCGCCGATATCCAGGCTGCCGCGGGAGAAGACATTGGCGTGATTGAGGATCTGATAGTTCGTCTCTTCCAGGGGCCAGACGGTGGGATAGGGTGCCGCCTGAGGGGCAAGCGCCGGATCCAATTCACAGCGGATCAGCCGGGCCTTCTTCCAGGCCAGACTGGTGCGGGTGGGGCCCAGATAACGCTCGAACAGCGCCAGGGTCGAACTATGAATGTCCCGCGCCTTGGCGGCCGCCAGTATCCGGGTTGCGGGTGTGACGACCCGGCGCAGGGCGGCCAACTGGTATTCCAGCAGTGCCAATGTCTTGGGGATCTTGAACAGCACGCAGCCCGGCTCGTCCGGCAGGGGCGCCAGGCTGTCCTGCTGGTGCAGCTGCGCCTCATCCAGCCCGTTGCTGTGCCAGTTCTGCTGACAGGCCTGCTGGGCCAAATAGGAGTCGCTGATGCTGATGGGGGAATGGGCGTGGAGCCAGCAGCTCAGGGCACCAAACCCATCGTTGAAGATAAGCAGGGGGCCGGCCGGCAGGGGGGCTTCCGCCAGGGCCTGCATCAGGTATTCGTCCGCCGCTTCCCAGGCTTGTAGGCTAGGATCTCCACCGGGAGGATAACGCTCCAGCCGCCAAGGTTGGCCGGCTAGCTCCATCAGGCTCATAACTCTTCCAATCACTTAAAATAGCGCTATTCTACCTGCCGGCCGGGAATACACCAGTGGGAGCGTTATGCTGGCATATGGGGTGAATCCTCTGCGGGATGGCGTGTTGTATTGGTATCCGGACTTTCTGCCGCCGGAGACGGCCATGGCCTGGCAGCAGCAGCTGACGGCGCAGATCCCCTGGCGACAGGAGACCATCCGGCTGTTTGGCCGCTGGGTCGAGCAGCCGCGGCTGGTGGCCTGGTTTGGCGCCCTGGCCTATCGTTATTCCGGATTGACGCTGCCGGCCTGTGCGCCGCCCGACTGGTTGATGCCTCTGTGGCGGGCGTGCGAGCAGCGTGCCGGCCAGCGCTTTAACGGCTTGTTGTTGAACCGCTATCGCCATGGTCAGGACAGTATGGGCTGGCACGCCGATGACGAGCCTGAGCTGGGGCGGGAGCCGGTCATCGCCTCCTTGAGCCTGGGACAGGTGCGGCGCTTTGCGCTCAAGCACCGGGATGGTGGTGAACGACTGAGCCAGGAACTGCCGTCGGGCAGCCTGTTGGTGATGGCCGGGGCCTTGCAGCATCACTGGTTGCATGCGCTACCCAAGACCCGTCGTCCCTGTGTTGAGCGCATCAATCTGACCTTTCGTTATCTTTATTCTTCCCCCGTCTAGGAGTGCCTGAATGACAGTGCAGCATCTCATTGAGCAACGCATCGAAGCCGAATTTTCTCCCCAGTTGCTGACGGTGGAGAACGAAAGCCATCTGCACAGAACCGCACCTGGGGCCGAGAGTCATTTCAAGCTGGTGGTGGTCAGTCAACAGTTTGTCGGCTTGCGTCTGGTGGCCAGGCATCAAGCGGTCAACCGCATCCTGGCTGATTTGTTGGCCGGGCCAGTGCACGCCCTGGCGCTACACACCTATACCCCGGAGGAGTGGCAAGCCCGGCAAGGAGCCCCCAAGACCCCAACCTGTGTCGGCAAGGTTGATATTAAGTAAAAATATTTATCGGATTGTTATGATTTCTGCGTTTAATCAATATTGATTCGCTAACTAACTCATTGATTAACATGGATTCATTATGGTGGATTTGATCATGTGTTGCCATTTCGCATTAGATTAATTAATTGTTGCCCGCGAGGGGTTTTACGCGATGGCGAGCCTTGATGCCGCCACTGAGAGGCTTGCAGCCAGATGGCAATCTTCTTGGTATGGAAATAGGCTTAGTTTTTTTGTGATGGCGAGGGCAAAACCCAGCTCCGGCTTGGGAGGCGTTCGTGGAATGATGGTAGGATTGAACAATGCGTGTATTGCGGCATGTCGATGATTTGCGGTGCTTTTTTAGTCTAGCTTCCCACAAGTTCGCCGAAATGTCCTATAGGGGTGCTTCCCGTAAGCACCACGTCTGATCACCTTAACTACTAGTGCTGATGACTATGATTACGATAAAGAAAGGACTCGATCTCCCCATCACGGGAGCTCCTGAGCAAGTAATCTACGATGGCCCGGCCGTTTCCGAGGTGGCGCTTCTGGGGGAAGAGTACCTGGGAATGCGGCCCACCATGGCGGTGAAGGTCGGTGATGTGGTCAACAAGGGCCAGTTGCTGTTCGAAGACAAGAAGAATCCCGGTGTGCGCTTCACGGCTCCGGCTTCCGGCGTGGTGGCGGCCATCAACCGCGGTGAGCGCCGCGTGCTGCGCTCCGTGGTGATCAAGGTGGATGAGTCGGTTCCCGCCCTGACGTTTCCCCGTCATGCCAGTGACAGACTCGCAGGTCTGGACGGTGACATGGTGCGGGAGCAGTTGCAGGTTTCCGGTCTGTGGACCGCCCTGCGTACCCGCCCTTTTAGCAAGATCCCCGCAGTGCAGGCCGAGCCGGCCGCCATCTTTGTCACCGCCATTGATACCCAACCTCTGAGCGCCAATCCCGCCGTGGTGATCAACCAGCAGCCGGCGGCGTTTCTGGACGGCTTGGCGGTGCTGAGTCGCTTGACGGCCGGCAAGGTGTACATCTGCAAGGGGGAGGAGAGCCTGCCCCTTGCCAAGCTGGACCGCGTGGAAGAGGCGGTGTTTGTGGGGCCGCACCCGGCGGGCTTGGCGGGTACCCATATTCACTTCCTGGAGCCGGTCAGCGCCCACAAGAGTGTCTGGACCATCAATTATCAGGATGTCATCGCCATCGGTCATCTGTTCGTCAAGGGCGAACTCTACGCCGAACGGGTGGTGGCGTTGGCCGGCCCCAACGTGCTTAAGCCGCGTCTGATCCGCACCGTGCTGGGGGCCAAGGTGAGTGAGGTGCTGGATGGTCAGTTGCGGGCCGATGAGCACAGGGTGCTGTCAGGTTCTGTGCTGACGGGAACCCCTTGTCAGGGAGATCTGGATTATCTGGGGCGTTATCACCTACAGATCTCCGTGCTGGGTGAAGGGCGCGACAAAGAGTTGCTTGGCTGGGCCATGCCGGGCGGCGACAAGTTCTCCATTACCCGTTCCTTCCTGGGCCATCTGTTCAAGGGCAAGCGTTTTGCCTTCAACACCTCCAGCAACGGAAGTGATAGGGCCATGGTGCCCATCGGCAATTATGAGAAGGTGATGCCATTGGACATACTGCCAACCCTGTTGTTGCGGGACTTGGTGGTGGGCGATTCCGACAGCGCCCAGCAGTTGGGTTGTCTGGAGCTGGATGAAGAAGATCTGGCGCTCTGTTCGTTTGTTTGTCCGGGCAAAACCGAATATGGCCCCTTGTTGCGCCGTTGTCTGACCAAGATTGAACAGGAAGGGTAAGGATGAGCCTCAAACACTGGTTAGAAAAAATCGAGCCGAACTTTACCTCGGGAGGTAAGTTCGCCAAGTGGTTCCCGCTTTATGAAGCCTTTGCCACCTTGATGTATACCCCGGGCACTGTGACCCGCACCAGTCCGCACGTGCGGGACAGTGTGGATCTCAAGCGCATCATGATCATGGTGTGGCTGTCGGTCTTTCCGGCAATGTTCTGGGGCATGTACAACGTGGGTAACCAGGCCATGCTGGCTTTGGCCCATCAGTACGATGCCCAACAGCTTGTCGCCATCATTGACGGCAACTGGCGCTATGCCTTGACCCAGGCGCTGGGCGGCACTTTCAGTGCCGATGCGGGGATCTACAGCAAGATGCTGTTGGGGGCCCTCTACTTCCTCCCCATCTATATCACCGTCTTTGCGGTGGGTGGATTCTGGGAGGTGTTGTTCTGCATCGTGCGAAAGCATGAGGTAAATGAAGGCTTCTTCGTCACCTCCATACTGTTTGCCATGATAGTACCGCCGACCTTGCCCCTGTGGCAGGCTGCCATGGGCATCACCTTCGGCGTCGTGGTGGCCAAGGAGGTGTTCGGCGGTACCGGCAAGAACTTCATGAACCCGGCGTTGGCGGGACGGGCCTTCCTGTTCTTTGCCTATCCGGCACAGATCTCAGGTGATGCGGTGTGGACGGCGGTGGATGGTTACTCAGGCGCCACGGCACTGAGCCAGTGGGCCGCCGGTGGTCAGCATGCCTTGATCAATGGCGCCAGTGGGCAAGCCATCAGCTGGATGGATGCCTTCCTGGGGAACCTGCCAGGCTCCATCGGTGAGGGCTCAACCCTGATGATATTGCTGGGGATGGCCATGATCGTCTACATGGGCATCGCCTCCTGGCGCATCATCGCCGGCGTCATGCTGGGGATGGTGGCGATGTCTACCCTGTTCAATCTGATTGGCTCGGACACCAACGCCATGTTTGCCATGCCCTGGTATTGGCATCTGGTGCTGGGAGGCTTTGCCTTCGGTATGGCCTTCATGGCCACGGATCCTGTGTCCGCTTCCTTTACCAATGCCGGGCGTTGGTGGTATGGAGCCTTGATCGGCGTCATGGTGGTGCTGATCCGGGTGGTTAACCCGGCCTTCCCCGAGGGGATGATGTTGGCCATCTTGTTTGCCAACCTGTTCGCTCCCCTGTTCGATTACTTCGTGGCGCAGGCCAACATCAAGCGGAGGATTGCCCGTGGCGCAAAATAACGACTCAATCGGCAAGACCTTCACCGTCATCGGTGGCCTGTGTCTGGTCTGCTCCATCCTGGTGTCGGGGGCCGCGGTGGGCTTGCGTCCCTTGCAGGATGCGGCCAAGGCGCGGGATCGTCAGGTGAATATCCTGACGGTGGCAGGGCTGCCCACCGTCAGCGTAGCCAAGACCTATCAGCAACATATCGAGGCCCGGTTGGTGGATTTGGACACAGGGCGCTTCGTGGAGGCCGAGGATGCGGATAGTTACGACCTGCGTCGTGCTGCCAAGGATCCGGCCACCAGCATAGCGCTTACGCCTGAAGAGGATGTGGCCGGTATCCGTCGACGAGCCAAGTTGGCCCCCGTGTATCTGTCCCGGGATGAACAGGGTCAGGTGCAGAGCGTGATCCTGCCCATCTACGGTCAGGGCCTCTGGTCCACCATGTATGCCTTCATTGCGGTCGCCACAGATGGTAATACCGTCCAGGGCATCACCTATTACGACCATGGTGAAACGCCCGGTCTCGGTGGTGAAGTGGAAAATCCGCGCTGGCAGGCGTTGTGGAAGGGCAAAGAGTTGTATGACGAGGATGGCCAGATGGCGCTGACCGTCATCAAGGGGCATGCCGAGGCGAGCGAACACTTCAAGGTGGATGGCCTGTCAGGCGCCACTCTCACCAGCAAGGGGGTACAACACACCATCTCCTTCTGGATGGGCCCGAAGGGCTATGGCCCCTTCCTCAGCGAACTGCGTAAAGGAGTATTGAGTCATGGCTGAGAAACTGACCGTTAAGAAGGTGTTGTTCGGCCCGGTATTGGGCAACAATCCCATTGCCCTGCAGGTGCTGGGTATCTGTTCCGCTCTTGCGGTGACCAGCAAGATGGAGACGGCCTTTGTGATGGCCCTGGCGGTGACAGCGGTAACCGCCTTCTCCAACCTGTTTATCTCCATGATCCGCAATCACATCCCCAATAGTGTGCGGATCATCGCCCAGATGGCCATCATCGCTTCCCTGGTGATAGTGGTGGATCAGTTGCTGCGGGCCTTCTCCTACGAGTTGTCCAAGCAGTTGTCCGTGTTTGTCGGCCTCATCATCACCAACTGTATCGTGATGGGGCGGGCCGAGGCCTTCGCCATGAAGAGTCCGCCGTTTATCTCCTTCCTAGACGGTATCGGCAATGGCCTAGGGTATGGTTTCATCCTGCTGCTGCTGGGGACGGTGCGAGAGATTTTCGGGTCTGGCAGCTGGTTCGGGATTCCGTTGATGACCACAGTTAACAATGGTGGTTGGTACATCCCCAACGGCATGCTGCTGATGCCTCCCAGTGCTTTTTTCCTCATCGGCTTGTTTATCTGGGTGCTGCGTACCTTGAAGCCTGAACAGCAAGAGCCCAAGGAGTAAGCCATGGAGCATTATCTGAGCCTGCTGGTTAAATCCATCTTTATCGAAAACCTGGCCCTCGCCTTCTTCCTGGGTATGTGTACCTTCCTGGCGGTTTCCAAGAAGGTCAAGACGGCCATGGGGCTGGGGATAGCGGTGACCGTGGTCCAGGTGATTGCGGTGCCGGCCAACAACTTGATCTATGTCCATGTGCTTAAGGAGAATGCCCTGTTGCAAGGCATGGATCTCTCCTTCCTGGGCTTTATTACCTATATCGGTGTGATCGCCGCGCTGGTACAGATCCTGGAGATGTTCCTCGACAAGTACGTGCCGGCCCTCTACAACGCCCTGGGTATTTTCTTGCCCCTTATCACGGTGAACTGCGCCATCTTTGGTGGCGTCTCTTTCATGGTGCAGCGGGAGTACGACTTCGCCGAGTCCGTAGTCTATGGCTTTGGATCGGGATTTAGCTGGTGTCTGGCCATAGTGCTGCTGGCGGGGATCCGGGAGAAGATGAAGTATTCAGACGTGCCGGCAGGCCTGCGGGGATTGGGGATCACCTTTATCACCGCTGGGCTCATGGCCTTGGGCTTCATGTCCTTCTCGGGTATCTCCCTGTAACGATGCGGTAAGAGGATTTCACAATGCAAGAGATGATTCTTGGGGTGGTGATGTTCACCGTCATCGTGCTGGTGCTGGTGGCGCTGATCCTGATGGCCAAGTCCAAGCTGGTGGCGGCTGGCGATGTCACCATCGGCATCAACGGCGAGGACGACAAGGCGATCCACACGCCGGCAGGCGGCAAACTGCTGGGTGCTTTAGCGTCAAACGGCATCTTTGTCTCCTCTGCCTGCGGTGGCGGTGGCTCCTGTGGCCAATGCCGCTGCAAGGTGCTGTCCGGTGGTGGCGAGGTGCTGCCCACCGAGCTTAACCATCTGACCAAGCGCGAGGCTCGGGAGGGGGAGCGGCTGGCCTGCCAGGTCACGGTGCGCCAGGATATGCAGATTGAGCTGCCGGAAGAGATCTTCGGCGTCAAGAAGTGGGAATGTACCGTTATCTCCAACGATAACGTGGCCACCTTCATCAAGGAGCTCAAGCTGGCGATCCCCGAAGGCGAGGCGGTGCCCTTCCGGGCCGGTGGTTACATTCAGATAGAGGCGGAGCCGCATCATGTGCGGTATGCCGATTACGATGTGCCTCAGCAGTATCGCGGTGACTGGGAGCGCTTCAAGCTGTTCGATCTGGAATCCAAGGTCAATGAGCACATCATTCGCGCCTACTCCATGGCCAACTATCCCGATGAGAAGGGCCTCATCATGTTGAACGTGCGGATTGCCACGCCACCGTTGAACAACATGACGGTACCGCCGGGCCAGATGTCCTCTTATATCTGGTCGCTGAAACCCGGCGACAAGGTCACCATCTCGGGGCCGTTCGGTGAGTTCTTCGCCAAGCAGACCGAATCTGAAATGGTGTTTATCGGTGGGGGTGCCGGTATGGCGCCCATGCGTTCCCACATCTTCGACCAGCTCAAGCGGCTGGCCAGCCAGCGCAAGATCAGCTTCTGGTACGGGGCGCGCTCCAAGCGCGAGATGTTCTATGTGGAGGACTTCGATCGTTTGGCGGCCGAGTGTCCCAACTTTACCTGGCATGTGGCACTGAGCGATCCGCTGCCCGAGGATAACTGGACCGGCCATACCGGCTTCATTCACAATGTGCTCTACGAGCACTACTTGCGCGATCATGCCGCACCGGAAGACTGTGAGTTCTACATGTGTGGCCCGCCGGTGATGAACGCGGCCGTGATCAAGATGCTCAAGGATCTCGGGGTTGAGGACGAAAATATCCTGTTGGATGACTTCGGTGGTTGATGCCATGAAATCAGTTGTAACTAAAATGCTGGCCCTCTGTGGGCTGGCTTTTTTATTGACGGGCTGCAACGGTCAGTCTGATGCCGTGACCCAGGAGTTGCACATTACCGGCAACACCATGGGGACTTACTACTCCATCAAGGTGGCCGATGGCGTGGTGCCAGATGCCAAGACCTTTCAGGCCGAGGTGGATAAGCGGCTGGAGCGGGTCAACGATCTGATGTCTACCTATCGTCCTGAATCGACTCTGTCTCGCTTCAATCAGTCGCAAGAGTTGACACCCTTTGCCGTCGAGCCAGAGGTGGCCAAAGTGGTTACCGAGGCGCTGCACATAGGTCGTCTCAGTGGCGGTGCCCTGGATATCACAGTGGGACCTTTGGTGAACCTGTGGGGGTTTGGTCCGGATCATAGACCCACCAAGATACCAGATGAGGCGCAGCTGGCGGAGGTGCGCAAGCGTACCGGGCTGGGAAACCTGCATGTGGAGATCAATGCCGATGCCGACACCCTGCGCAAAGACATCCCGGGTCTCTACTTGGATCTGTCATCTATCGCCAAAGGGTATGGTGTGGATGAGGTGGCCCAATACATCGAATCTTTGGGCAGTCGTAACTACCTGGTGGAAATCGGCGGCGAGCTGAGGGTCAAGGGACATAACGGTCAGGGACAGGATTGGCGGGTGGCTATTGAGAAGCCGACCGCAGACTTGGGCTCGGTACAGGAGGTGATCAAGGTAGGTGACATGGGCATCGCCACCTCCGGGGATTACCGTAATTACTACGAACTGGACGGTCAGCGTCTCTCCCACACCATAGATCCGGTCAGTGGCAAGCCCATCAATCACAAGCTGGTCTCTGTCACCGTAGTGGCCCCTGAGTGCATGACGGCCGATGGCTTGGCGACGGGCTTGATGGTGATGGGAACCGAGAAAGGCTTGGCTTTTGCCAAGCAGCATCATCTGGCCATCTTCATGATCACCAAGACGGCAGATGGTTTCAAAGAGGACTATTCTGAGGCCTTTGCTTCCTACCTGGAGCGCTGACGATGGGCTATTTTCTGATCACGTTATTGGGTTTCTTGCTGATGTTCGCTGTCATGGCCATTGGCTATATCGTCAAGCGGCGCACCATTAGCGGTTCTTGTGGTGGCCTCGCCGGAGTGGGCATAGAGAAGGTGTGTGATTGTCCTGAACCCTGTGAAAAGCGTAAGAAAAAAATGGCTCAACAGGCGCTGCGAGACGAAAACCGCATTCTGTAACCTCATGAAAAATTGAAAAAGAGGCATCATCCGATGCCTCTTTTTTATTGCAACTGTCAAATGTGACAGGGCTAATTGCATGAAATATATCGATTTTATGCATTACTTCAAGTTGGGTGACCCGGGTCACACTTCCCCTTGGTTACGCTATCGGGCCGGTATGGCTCTCCTAAGCTTCCTCTAGTACGCCCAAAGCTCTTCTTTTTATCTGGAGGTTCTGCGTCATGACCTATCTAGTGCTGTCCTTGCTGGCGTTGGCTTGTCCACTGTTGTGGTGGGCTCCACTGTGGATGGGCCAGACACTGGTAGTCGGAGCCCTAATACTTCAGCTGTATCAGATATATCGCTTGCCGCGTCAAACTGAGCCGGAAGAGGCTCTAGAGGATGACGTGCTGGATGTATCAGAAGAACAGCCCTGGGTCGTGGCACGTCGTCAACTACTGCCACTGTTTGCCGCCTGGGAGCAGCAACTTAAGGTGGTGGGGGAGCTGGTTCAGCGCAACATAGAAGAATTGCTGACCCCGTTTGAGCTATTGATGGGGCGTCTGCGCGAAGAAAACCGAACCAGTGCCGCCTTGTTCAGTGAGCAGGATGATGCTCACTCCATTACCCAGGCACTGCTACAGACCCGTGCACAGTTGGCGGAGGTCATTGCCTCGTTCCATGACGCTCGGATTTATAAGCAGCAGCTGCAGGAGACAGTATCGGCGTTGGGGGCCCAACTTCACGAATTGAAGGCCATGGCGGCCGCGGTTCAAAAACTAGCCAGCCAGACCAACCTGCTGGCCTTAAATGCCGCCATTGAGGCGGCTCGCGCCGGTGAAGCCGGCCGAGGGTTTGCCGTGGTGGCGGATGAGGTAAGGCACTTGTCTGGCGCCTCGGGCGAAACTGGCCGCGAGATAGATCTCAAGGTGGAAGGGCTGACCAGGGCCATCGAAGCCACCATCACCGCCAGTGACAATCTGGCCCGGACGGATGAGCAAAACTTGCGTCTTCTGGACAGCACCGCCAGCGAGGTGACGGCGCGTCTCGGTCATGAAGTGGACCAATTGCATGATGCCGGGTTGCGTTTGCGTGGACTCTCTTTGGCCAGCGAAGAGGCAATTAGCCAGATCATGGTGAAGCTGCAGTTCCAAGATAGGGTGTGTCAGATCCTGGAACATGTGGAGTCGGACATCGGCCAACTACAACAGGATCTGGCCAGTTGGGAAACCAGCGAGCCTGGTAGTCAGGCCTGGGAACAGCGGTTTCGCCAGCGCTTTACCACGGATGAAGAGCACCAGGGGCGGGCTCAGGTCGGCAGCAGTGTCAGTACCGATGTGACCTTCTTCTAAGGGAGAAAAACAATGAGCAAGACCATTCTGATCGTCGATGATTCTCTCTCCATTCGACAACTGGTGAAGGCGACCCTGGTTTCAGAGGGCTATGGCGTCATCGATGCCTGTGATGGCCAGGATGCCCTTAACAAGCTCAGTGGTCAGCGGGTCAATCTCATCATCAGTGACGTGAACATGCCGATCATGGACGGTATCACCTTTCTGCGAACCCTCAAGAGCAAGCCAGAGCACAAATTCACCCCGGTGGTCATGCTGACCACGGAGAGCCAGGAAGCCAAGAAGCAGGAGGGGCAGGCCGCGGGTGCGCGAGCCTGGATCGTCAAGCCGTTTCAGCCGGTTCAACTGCTGGCTGCGGTGCAAAAATTGGTGATGTAGGAGGGCGTATGCTGGATATCGCGTTTAATCCAGAGCAGAGCACACTGCAGCTGATGGGGGCCCTTACCATCTACGAGGTAGGACAGTTACAGGCTTTGATAAACCTGCAACAGCCTCCCTTGAGGACGCTGACGGTGGATCTTGCCGCTGTGGAGGAGGTGGATACGGCCGGTGTGCAGTTGCTGATGGCGCTACGGCAATGGCTCGGCGATGCCCTGGTACTGATCAATCACTCCACTGCGGTGATTGAGCTGTTTGATCTTTATCAGCTGGTGCCCTATTTCGGCGACGACATAGTGCTGTCACATCATTAAGGGGGCAGGGATGTTCAGTCAGGAACAATGGGCCACCTTGTTGGCCGACTTTCTTGAGGAAGCGCGCGATCTGATCCAACAGGCGGAGGCGGCGTTGCTCGAACTGGATCAGGGGGCGACGGATCCAGAGATCCTCAATGGTTTGTTTCGCGCTATCCACACATTGAAAGGGTCGGCCGGGCTGTTTGCGCTGGATGCGTTTGTTGCGTTCACCCACCAGCAAGAGAGCCTGATCATGCGAGTGCGTGACGAGGGTAGCCAACTGGAGCAGGAGCAAATATCTGCCTTGTTGGCCGGGCTGGATGTGCTGCGAGCCGAGGTGGCCCGTCTGGCGGCCGGTGAGGCACCGGCGGATCTGCTGGCCGACAATCCGGCACAATACGCTCGGCTGCAGTCATTGATGGACGATCCGCCAACCTTTCCCGTTGCCTGTGAGTCCACCGCTCAGGTTGAGCGGGAGCCACACGATGAGACTCCGGCCAGCTGGCATATCTCCCTGAGGTTTTCCCCCGAGTTGTTTCAGTTTGGCTTTGAACCGGCCTCCTTTCTGCGCTACCTGGGCAAGCTAGGTCAGATCAGCCATTTGCACCTGATACATGCCAACTTGCCGAACTGGCAGGAGTTTGATGCCGAACGTTGCTATCTGGGCATGGAGCTGGAGTTGGTGAGTCCTGCCAGCAAGACCGAAATTGAAGCCGTATTTGAATTTATTGCCGAGCTGTCACAGATCCGCATTTTACCGCCGGATAGTCGGGTACAGGACTATCTCAATCTGATCCTGGATCTGCCTGAAGAGAACGCCTTGCTGGGGGAGATCCTGATCCAGTGTGGCCTATTGACGACCAAGGAGCTGGCCGAGGGGCTGGCTTTGCAGGCGCAGCAGCAACCGGATATGAGGCTGGGTGAGCTCTTGGTGCAGCAGAAGATGGTACCGCCTTCGGCGGTTGAGCAGGCGCTGACTAAACAGGGTCAGATCCGTGACAAGCGTCAGGCGGAAAGTGCCTATATCAAGGTGTCGGCCCACAAAATGGATGAGCTCATCAATCTGGTGGGCGAGCTGGTGATTTCCGCCGCCGGTGGCGAGATGCTGGCCAAGCGCAAGGCGGACAGCGAGCTGTTATCGGCCGTGTCTGCCATCAATCGGCATGTGGAGCAGATTCGCGAGTCGGCCTTGCGTCTGCGGATGGTGGAGATAGGGGAAACCTTTGTGCGTTTCCAACGTCTGGTGAGAGATGCCAGCCAGGATCTGGGGAAACAGCTGAGCTTGAAGATAGAGGGGGCCGAGACCGAGCTGGATAAATCTGTGGTGGAACGTATCAGTGAGCCGCTGACCCATTTGGTACGCAATGCGGTGGATCATGGCATTGAGTCACCGGAAGAGCGGCGTCAGGCCGGCAAACCCAGCCAGGGCATCATAGGACTGAACGCCTACCACGAGTCCGGCAGCATAGTGATTGAAGTGCGAGACGACGGTCGAGGTTTGGATCCGGCAAAAATCCGGCAAAAAGCCATCCAAAAAGGCCTGATCAGCGCCGAGACCTCATTGAGCGATAGCGATGTATACCAGCTGATTTTCGAGGCTGGCTTTTCCACCGCCGAACAGGTGAGCAATCTGTCTGGCCGGGGGGTGGGCATGGATGTGGTGAGACGCAATGTGGAGGCATTGCGAGGCAGCATAGAACTGGACTCTCAATTGGGTGAGGGGTGTTGCGTCCGGATCCGGTTGCCGCTCACCCTGGCCATCATAGATGGTTTCCTGGTGAGCGTTGGGGATACGCCACTGGTCATCCCTCTGGAGATGGTCACCGAATGCCTCGAGGCCGACGGCAGCCAGAACAAGGCCTGCTATGACTATCGTGAGCTGCGTGGCCGGCCATTGCCCCTGGTGCATTTGCGTCAACATTTCGCCATCGATGGGTTACAGAGCAAGCGAGAAAATATCGTCGTGGTGCGGCACGGCAAGCAACAATTGGGTCTGATCGTCGACCAACTGCTGGGTGAGCAACAGATCGTCATCAAGCCATTGGGATCCCTGTTTTCGCAGCTCAAGGATATCAGTGGTTCAAGCATTCTGGGCTCAGGCCAGGTGGCGCTGATTCTGGACATACCGGGCATGCTGCAGCGCATGCATGGCTTGGGGCAGGTCAACACACAGCGTCACTTGGATTCATAAGAAGAGACACGGGAGAACAAGATGAATTTCTTCAACCAGATGAAATTAAAGACCCGATTGATCATGGCCTTTGTACTGATGTCGGTGGTGGCGGCTGTGGTGGGGGCGGTCGGTTATGTAAATATGAGGCAGATCAATGGGATGACTAATGTCATCTACGAAAAAGATCTGCTGGGGCTGGAGTTGGCAGGGCAGGCCACCAGCGAATTTATGGCCATCGGCCGCTCGCTTAGAGCCATGATGCTGGCCGATAGTGAGGTTGATCGGGATAAGCGGGCTCAGGATGTGCGTCAGTCAGCGGCTGCCCTGGAACAGGATCTGGCCAAGGCCAGGCAGTATTTCACCTCCGAAGAAGGACAAGCCCTGTTCACCGAGTTTGACAAACTCTGGGCCCCTTACAAGGAAGGGCTGGAGAAGGTGATGGCCATGAGCTATGCCGAACCGCTCAAGGATTCACTGCCATCCATTACGTACTTGGATGGTCCTTATGCCCCCGTGGTCTCGGCTGTGATGAAGCAGGTGGAACAGATTGCCAATCAGAAGGTTCAGCAAGCTGCCCTGCGGGCATCCCAGGCGCAGGCTTTGTACGACAGAAGTACCTGGTTAATGCTGGGTGCCATACTGCTGGGGGTCTTGCTGGGGCTGGGAATGGGCTTGTTCATCGCCAACCGGATCGTCCGTCAGCTGGGTGGTGAGCCGGATTACGCCGTGGCCATCACGCGCAAGGTGGCGGATGGCGAGCTGGGGCTCACCATAGAGCTGGATGAGCGCAATCAGAGTTCTTTGTTGTACTCCCTCAAGGAGATGGTGCAAAAACTGGGGCTGACCATGCGCGAGGTTCGTGGGGCGGCTGATGCCCTCTCCAGTGCGGCCGAGCAGGTGAGTGCTACCTCCCAAGCGTTGAGCCAGGGAGCCAGTGAGCAGGCAGCCAGCGTGGAAGAAACCTCGGCCTCCATGGAACAGATGTCGGCCTCTATCGCACAGAATACCGAAAGTGCCAAGGTGACCAACGGCATCTCCACGAAGGCTGCCACCGATGCCTTGCGTGGCGGGGAGGCGGTCAAGAGCACAGTCGATGCCATGAAGCAGATCGCCGATAAGATCAGCATCATAGATGACATCGCCTATCAGACCAATCTGCTGGCGCTCAATGCAGCCATAGAGGCTGCCCGAGCCGGTGATCATGGCAAGGGGTTTGCGGTGGTCGCGGCTGAAGTGCGTAAGCTGGCTGAACGCAGCCAGGTGGCGGCGCAGGAGATTGGCGAAGTCGCCAGCAACAGCGTCTCCTTGGCGGAGCAGGCCGGTCGCCTGTTTGAGCAACTGGTACCGGATATTCAGCGCACCTCGGATCTGGTGCAGGAAATTACCGCCGCCTCGCAAGAGCAAAGTACCGGCGTGGCCCAGATCAATGTGGCCATGGATCAGCTGAATCAGATTACCCAGCAAAGTGCATCCTCTTCCGAAGAGTTGGCGGCAACCGCAGAGGAGATGAACGCCCAGGCGGGTCAGTTGTTGGAGCTGATTGGCTTCTTCAAGGTGGGTGAAGGCGACGCCGGCGTCCCGCGCAAGGTGCGGCAGACGACGGGTGTCAAGGCCTCATCTCCCGCTGGTATCGCCATGAATGCCGATGCTGGTGATGGTCGTTTTGTACAGTTCTAGGAGGCAGCATGGCTGAGTTAACCGAGCAAACCACGCTGTTGTTAAATGGGGTTGGGGGTCCGGCCGGACAGCATCTGTCGTTTCGCTGCATGAGGGTGGCACTGGCCCTGCCTATCAGCCGAGTGCGTGAGATTATCGAATATGGGCATCTCACTGAGGTGCCCATGATGCCCGATTACGTGCGTGGGGTGATCAACCTCAGAGGTAATGTGGTCCCAGTAGTGGATTTGGCCGCCCGATTTGGGGGGGCCTTGACACAGATTAGCCGGCGCACCTGCATCATCATCCTGGAGCTGCCCAATGAGGGAGAACTGGCGTTGGTGGGGCTGGTGGTGGATGCGGTGGACGAGGTGCTGGACATAGATCCGGCCCAGGTGGAGCCGCCACCGAGCTTTGGTACCGCAATCCGCAGCGACTTCATTGAGGGGATGGCCCGGCGTGAAGACGGATTTCTCATCTTGTTGCGAGTGGACAAGCTGCTGGATCTGGAACGGCTGACCCCGGAGACCCTGCCGGCTGAGCTGACGCTTGGGGGCTAGATCATGGAGTTTCCGGTACTGGAGGAGACGGAGTTCCGGCAGATCCGGGAGCTGATGCGCCGGGTCTCCGGTATCACCATGGCCGATCACAAGCGTCAGCTGGTGGCCGGGCGCCTGATGAAACGGGTGCGCACCTTAGCCTGTGCCAGCTTCGCGGACTATGTCGGCATACTGCTGGCGCCGGCCAGTGAAGAGGAGCGGCGCCTGGCAGTGGATCTGTTGACCACCAATGAAACCTATTTCTTCCGGGAGGAGGGACACTTCCAGTTTCTGCGCCAGTGGCTGTTGCAGCAGGGCACAGTGCCGTCGCGTTTCTGGAGTGCAGCCTGTTCCTCGGGTGAAGAGGTCTATTCTCTGGCCATGTTGCTCAGCGACGTTTTGCCACAGTCCAGTTGGCAACTTTTCGGGTCAGATTTGTGTCGTCATGCCCTGCAGACCGCCGAGTCTGCCGTTTATCCCTTGAGTCGGGCCGAAGGGATCCCGGTGCCCTGGAAGAAACGCTATTGCCTCAAGGGGGTGGGAGAGATGGAGGGCTACCTGCAGATCTGCCCGGCCTTACGCCGACGAGCGACCTTTCGCTGTCTCAATCTCAATGAGTCGTTGCCGCGGGATTGGGGCCAGTTTGAGGTGATTTTTCTGCGTAACATGCTCATCTATTTTGATGCGCAGGGTAAGCAGAAAATAGTGCAGGGGATATTGCCGCATCTCAGCACCAAGGGGCTGTTGTTTGTTGGGCATTCGGAAACATTGCAGGGGCTAGACTTGCCGCTGGTGCCGTGTGGTCCCTCTGTCTACCGGAGGCAGGCATGACCGCGCTTTTTTTGGTACCGGGTGGTTATTTTTTCGGCCTGCCGCAGCAGCGGGTCGTGACGCTCTTAGGATCTTGCATTGCCTTGGTGGCCTGGCATCCGGAGCGGCAACTGACACTGGTCAGCCATGTGGTGCTGCCTTGTGCGCCTGCGGAGGGGTCTAACGATACCCGCTATGGTGATGTGATGCTGGCGCGCTGGCTCAATGATCTGCGCAAGGTCGGCGTCTTTCCAGATGAGTTTCACCTGTCGCTATTTGGTGGCAGCTCACGGCTCTATGACAGTGGTGGTTTTAGCCGCAGCGTCGGTTATCGCAATATCCAATGGATGCGCGAGGCGTTGGCGAACCTGGGCTTGCCGCTGTTGCAACAAGATTGTGGTGGCGATCAGTATCGCAAGCTGGCAGTGGATGGTACCCGCGGTCATTACGAGGTACAACTGCTGGGCGTGACTGAGCCCCGTCTGACCCAGGAGAGCTGGCGATGAACAAAACCCGGGTGTTTGTGGTGGATGATTCTGCCCTGGTGCGCCAGTTTATGGCGGAGGTGATTGGTCAGCAGCCAGACATGGTGTTGGCCGGTGCCGCTGTGGATCCTGTGGCCGCCTTGCCCAAGATGCAACAGGCGTGGCCCGATGTGATTGTGTTGGACATGGAGATGCCACGCATGGACGGCTTGACCTTCTTGCGGCAGTTAATGTCCTCCCACCCCACGCCTGTGGTGATTTGCTCCTCATTGACCGAACAGGGGGCCGGCTTGACCATGGAAGCCTTGTCCGCCGGGGCGGTGGCCGTCTTTGCCAAGGCCAAGTTGGGGGTTCGTCAACATCTCGAAAGCATCGCCAGTCAATTGGTGAGCGCCATACGTGAGGCCCGCTGTGCGCGGGTCGCGGCGAAGCGCTCCTCCCTGGTCACCTGCCCGACGGCGGTACCGGGTCCATCGGTCACTGGGCGTGCCACTCAGGCTCCCGCCTTGCTGCACACCACGGATCGACTGGTGGCAATAGGAACCTCAACCGGAGGCACCCTGGCGCTGGAGCAGATCCTGACCCGGCTGCCTGCCGATGCCCCTGCGCTGGTGATTGTGCAGCATATGCCGGAGAAGTTTACTGCGGCGTTTGCCGAGCGTTTGAACGCCCATTGTCAGATCATGGTGCGGGAGGCGCGACACGGTGACAGGGTCATGGAGGGGCTGGCGCTGATTGCCCCCGGCGGCTTGCAGACCCAAGTATGTCGAACCGGCGCCCACTACTGTCTGGAAATCCAGGATGCGCCCCCCGTCAACCGGCACAAGCCCTCAGTGGATGTGCTATTTCGCTCGGTCGCCAAGGCGGCGGGTCCCAATGCCCTGGGGATCATCATGACCGGGATGGGGGATGATGGTGCGCGAGGGTTGCTGGCCATGCGTGAGGCGGGCAGTAAAACATTGGCTCAGGATGAAGCCAGTTGCGTGGTGTTTGGCATGCCCAAGGAGGCTATCCGCCTGCAGGCGGTGGAGGAAGTCCACCCGTTGGATGCCATGCCGGAGCAGATCCTCGCTTTTTCTCGAACTGGGCGAAGCCGCGTTGGTTAGCTGGTGATGCCGTCCATTTTGCGCTAGCATGGATACTGTATTCACATACAGTATTTGTCATGCGCAAGATTATCCATATCGACATGGATTGTTTTTTCGCCGCGGTGGAGATGCGGGAGGATCCCAGTTTGCGGACGGTGCCGCTGGCCATCGGTGGCGCGGCTGACCGGCGGGGCGTGATTGCGACCTGCAACTATGTGGCGCGCCGCTTTGGGGTGCGTTCCGCCATGGCCACGGCCCATGCACTTCGCCTCTGTCCTGGCCTGCGGGTGTTGCCCGGTCGTATGGCGCTCTACAAGCAGGTCTCCCGCCAATTACAAGATATCTTTGCCCGCTATAGCCACCTCGTCGAGCCCCTTTCGTTGGATGAAGCCTATCTGGATGTCAGCGCGTCGCCGCTGTGTGGTGGCAGTGCCACTCGCATCGCCGAGGCGATACGGCGCGATATAGCCCAGGAACTGCACCTCACGGCATCGGCCGGCGTGGCGCCCAATAAGTTTCTCGCCAAGATTGCCTCCGAGCAGAACAAGCCCGATGGCCTGTTTGTGATCTCGCCGGCGGAGGCCTCGGCCTTTGCCGCGCAACTGCCTCTGGTCAAGATCCCCGGCATAGGTCAAAAGAGTGCCGAACGCTTGGCGGCGGTGGGCCTGTATCAGGGCAAAGATGTGCTGGCCTGGCCCAAGTCACGCTTGCTGCAACAGTTTGGCCGTACTGGTCAGATGCTCTGGCAGCGGGCTCAAGGGGTGGATGACCGGCCGGTGGAAATCGATCGCGTGCGCAAGTCGGTGGGGGTGGAGCATACCTACCCATCGGATCTGATGGAGGAGGCGGCCGCCCAGGCCTGTTTAACGGAACTGTTGCAGGAATTGCACGGCCGGTTGCAACGACATTGCTGCCCGGAGCGTATTTGCCGACAGGGGGTGAAGCTTAAGTTTGCCGATTTCCAGCAGACCACGGTGGAACGCAGCGTACAAGGATGGGAACCGGCGCTGTTTGTCCGTTTACTGGAAGAGGCCTGGTTGCGTGGCGCAGGACGGGGCGTCAGGTTGGTTGGTGTGAGTGTGGGGCTGCCGGAGGGGCAAGCCGAGCGTCAGCTCGACCTGCCCTTCTAGCCATAGGCCTGGGCGTCAGCGGCTGGGGATCTGTTCCAGTAGACGGATGAGCAGCTGCCAGAAACGGTGTACCGCCGGAATATGCACCCGCTCGTCCGGCGAGTGGGCACCCTGAATGGTGGGGCCGAAGGAGACCATATCCCAGTGGGGGTAGGCCGGCTGGAACAGACCGCATTCAAGGCCGGCGTGGATCACCATGATCTTGGGGTCGGAGGTGAACAACTCCTTATGGGTCTCGCGCAGCAGCCGCATGATGGGCGAGGCGGGATCCGGCGTCCAGCCGGGGTAATGACCGCTGAACTGGCACTCGGCACCCGCCAGATTGGCCACCGCCTGGGTCATCTGCTCCACGTGCTGGCGACCGGTCTCGTTCAGCGAGCGGATCAGGCACTGCACCTGAATGGCATCGTCCTGGGTGCTGATGACGCCCAAGTTGGTGGAGGTTTCCACCACACCGGCAATCGCATCGCTCATACGGATGACGCCGTTGGGGCAGGCCAGCAAGGCATCCAGCAGTCGTTGCTGAGCCGCCTGGTTTAGGCAACGGCTTGGCAGGGGAGCTTGAGTCAGGCTGAATCCCAGCTTGCTGTCGATGGCGGCCAGTTCCGTCTTGAGCGGCGCACTTAACCGGGTCAGGGCCGCTGCCAGGGCATCCGCGTGTTGGCTGGGCAACAGCAGCAGGGCACGTGCTTCCCGCGGAATGGCATTGCGTAAGGTGCCGCCACTGAGTTCGGCCAGACGCAACGGCAGTTCGTGACTCAGGCTCTCCAACAGACGAGCCAGCAGCTTGTTGGCATTGCCGCGCCCCTGGTGGATGTTGACGCCGGAGTGGCCGCCTCGCAAACCGCTGAGCTTGATCTCCCAGGCCTGATGTTCCGCGGGCACCGGCTCGGCGGCGTAGGCAAAGCGCAACAAGGCATCGACCCCGCCGGCACAGCCCATGTAGACCTCGCCGTCCTGTTCGGAGTCTGTGTTCAGCAATATCTCGCCTTCCAACAGACCGGGCTGCAGTCCCTTGGCGCCCGTCATGCCGGCCTCTTCATCTATCGTCAGCAGCACCTCAATGGGCCCATGCTTGATATGGCGATCCGCCAGCACCGCCAGGCAGGCGGCGGCGCCGATGCCGTTATCCGCCCCTAGGGTCGTCCCTCTGGCACGAACCCATTCGCCGTCCACATATGCATCAATGGGGTCCTTGGTGAAGTCGTGCTGTGTATCGGCGTTGGCCTGGGGCACCATGTCGATGTGGGCCTGCAGTATCACGCCCTTGCGATCTTCCATGCCCGGGGTGGCCGGCTTCTTGATGATAAGGTTGCCAACCTGATCCACCACCACCGGCAAACCCTGCTCGCGGGCCCAGGTCTGGATCCACTGGCTGAGGGCCGCTTCGTGCTTGGAAGGGTGAGGAATGGCGCAGAACTGGGCGAAAAAACGCCACAGGCCATTGGGTTGAAGTTGGGTAAGGCTGGTCACGCTGGCTCCTTAGGCTGGCACAGTCGGCAAAGTGGTGATCTGGCTGCATCATAGCGAGAAGGATTCTGGGTGTCAGCCCTTGAACACCAACGCCAGAATCCGCTGCGTTATTTGGATATTTCAGTCATGAAAAAAAGCATGAAATCCTATTTGCAGTGATAACTGCAGTTTCAACTCATAAATTAAGATGGCTGTGCTGATGCTCGAACAGGGAGGGGCTTAACGGAGTCTAATCTCGTTTGACACCTGGATTTTTGCGGCCATGTCGCCCCGCCGATGGGCCCCATTTCTGACAAAGGAGTCAAATTTGCCCAATGAATGGGAAAGTGGCAAAGCGATCGTTTTTTTACCGCATGATAACGTTTTCTACCTGCCGTTCAGGCTAGTAAATGCCAAGGTGCCTCTCTATAATTGCGCGAAATTTTAGCGCTCCTCTCCGAATCGGCCGCCACTTTTTGGGGGCTTGTTTTGTTTTCTGGCTAACTCACCGGATCAACGGCCTTTGGCTGGCATTCGGGCAGCGGCATCCGTCTTGTCCCTCGGGATTAGAGCAGGAGGGTCGAGCGGAGAAGGGAAAATTAACTCTCCAAGGAACCGAGAACCCATGTTAGAAAAACTGTTCAAGCTCAGCGAACACAACACCACTGTTCGCACCGAGATACTGGCAGGGATCACCACCTTCCTGACCATGGCCTACATCATCTTTGTTAACCCCAGCATACTGTCCATGACCGGCATGGATCAGGGCGCCGTGTTTGTGGCCACCTGTCTGGCGGCGGCCTTCGGTTGCTTCATCATGGGGTTGTATGCCAACTATCCGGTGGCTCAGGCCCCAGGGATGGGTCTCAATGCCTTCTTCACCTTCACCGTGGTGAAGGGCTTGGGCTACAGCTGGGAAGTGGCCCTGGGGGCCGTGTTCCTGTCCGGGGTCGCCTTCCTGGCATTGAGCCTGTTCAAGGTGCGGGAGTGGATCGTCAACTCCATTCCTGAGGCCTTGCGTCTGGGGATCGGGGCCGGTATCGGTCTGTTCCTGGGCCTGATCGCCCTGAAGAATGCCGGCATCGTGGTAGACAATCCGGCTACCCTGGTGGGTCTGGGTGATATGACGGCGCTGCAGCCGGCCCTGGCCGTGCTGGGTTTCATCCTGATCATTGCCATGGCCCACCGCAACATCAAGGGTGCCGTGCTGTACGCCATCCTGGCGGTGACTCTGATCGGTCTGGCGCTGGGCGATGTGCAGTATCATGGCCTGGTTTCCGCTCCGCCCAGCATAGCCCCGACCCTGCTGAAGATGGATATCATGGGCGCCATGAATGTCGGCATGATCTCTGTCATCTTCGCCTTCTTGTTCGTCATCCTGTTTGATACCTCTGGCACCCTGATCGCCGTGGCCGACAAGGCCGGCATGCTGGATAGCCAAGGCCGTCTGCCCCGTCTGGGCAAGGCGCTGGTGTCTGATGCGCTGTCCACCGTGGCCGGTGCGGCCCTGGGGACTTCTTCTACTACCAGTTACATCGAGAGCGCCTCCGGCGTGGCTGCCGGTGGCCGTACCGGTATGACCGCCATTACCGTTGGGGTGTTGTTCCTGCTGGCGCTGTTCTTCGCGCCGCTGGCGGGCATGGTCCCGGCCTACGCTACCGCAGGAGCCCTGTTCTACGTGGCCATCCTGATGATGTCCTCCCTGGCCAAGGTGAAGTGGGGCGATCTGACCGAAGCGGCCCCCGTGGCCGTGGTGGCCCTGATGATGCCGCTCTCCTTCTCCATCGCCCACGGCATCGAATTGGGCTTTGTCAGCTATGCCGCCATCAAGCTGCTGAGCGGTCGCGCCAAAGAGGTGAGTGTCAGCGTCTGGGTGCTGGCGGCGCTGTTCCTGGCGCACATAGTGTTCTTTAGCGTGCATTGATCCAGGGGCCACCTAGGGTGGACCTTTGCCCGCCGCAAGGCGGCCTGACGGGGCGGTATCCGGGATGCCGCCCCGTTTGTTCACTGCCAACCTGCGATCTATTGGTGGGTATGACAGATGATTTGGCGAATTTGCCGACAATCGCATCGCCTTTTGCCGGTAATGACGGTAAAATCGCCGGCCTTTAGCGTATGCCTCCTCGTGTCCTTCGCGGTTTGGCCTGCACTATGTTCTCTTCTCCCGCCCCCGAGAACTTTGCGACCAGCGACTACTGACTGGTCCGGCTTTTGCTATAAGTTCAGCGGGGGGAACCTGTGGTAAGACGGTTTGTCCGTGGCAGGTAATGGCACGGCAAGCATATGATTAATTTGAAAATGGTTGAGTTCATCATGGGCAACAAAAAATTCTACGTATCCTGGGACAACCTGCAACGCGAGGCCCGTCGTCTGGCTCGTCGTCAAATGCCGGCCGAGCAGTGGAAGGGGATCATCGCCGTTAGTCGCGGTGGCCTGGTGCCTGCTGCCCTGATGGCCCGGGAGTTGGGGATTCGCTTTGTCGATACCATCTGCATCTCCAGCTATGACCACGACAACCAGCGCGATCTGCATGTGCTCAAGAAGGTAGAGGGTGACGGGGAAGGTTTCCTCATCGTCGACGATCTGGTGGACAGCGGCAACACCGCCAAGGTGATCCGCGAGCTTTATCCCAAGGGCAAGTTCATCACCATCTTCGCCAAGCCCAAGGGCGAGGCCCTGGTGGATGATTTCGAGGTGTCCATTCCGCAGGACACCTGGATCGAACAACCCTGGGACATGGCCCTCTCCTTCGTGGCGCCACTGTGTGACGAAGGCGCCGAATGATGACAAAGGCTCCCTCGAGGAGCCTTTTCTTTTTGCCGCAATCTGCCCATCATAAGAAATCCCTTCCTTAGCATTCCGCCGTTAGCCATGTCCGAGCCTGAAATCCTTAACCTCAGCGAGAAGCTGTTCAGCCATCAGCGCAAGATCCAGGAAACCTCCATGATTTCCAACTCGGCCGAACCGCTGTGTGTCAGTCCGGGGGAGCAGGTGCTCATCGAGGGCCTCTGTTCCAGCGCCTGGTACCGGCTGCTGCGGCGAGCCTTCTGGATTTGGCAGGGCGCCGAGCCCATCGAGATAGAGGAGATATTGGCGCGCATCGCCAACTCGGATGCCAAGCGCACCCATGATCAGCTGCTGGATACGGTGCAGGGTTATCTGCCGGGCAACTGGATATACGAATGGAGTCAGACCGCCGGCCAGTACCAGAAGCTGGGCAAGGAGCTCGAGCGGGTCGGCGAGCGTCGCGCGGCCCGCGAGGCCTATCTCAAGGCCACACGCTACTACTCCATCGCCAGCTATCCCCATCTCAAGGGGGATGAATTGGCCGAGCAGGCTCAGTTGCTGGCCAATCAGGCCTATCGGGAGGCGGGGCGTCTGCTCAAGGTGCCGCTCAAACTCATCAAGGTGCCGTTTCGCGGCAAGGAGATCCTGGGTTACCTGCACCTGCCGGTGGAGGACAGGCCAGTGCCCATCGTCATGGTCAGTGGCAGCATCGACAGCCTACAGATGGACTTCTACCGCTTCTTCAAGGAGTACCTGAAGCCCTTGGGCATCGGCATGTTGTCGCTGGACATGCCCGGCATCGGCTATGCCAGCCATTGGCCCCTGGTGCAGGACTCCAGCCGTCTGCACCAGGCGGTGCTGCATCACATCAAGGATCTGCCCTGGGTGGATAGCCAGCGCATCGGCATGGTGGGCTTTCGTCTGGCGGGCAATATTGCGGCCCGCCTGGCCTACCTGGAGCCGGCGCACCTCAAGTTGGCGGTGTGTATCGGGCCCGGCCTCAACCAGTACTTCATGGATCCGGCGCTGTTCAACCGTTCCCCCCCCATGATGCGGGCCAGCCTGGCCAATCGGCTGGGGGAGGATGCGGCCAACTGGGCGAATCTGCAGACCCAGTGTCAGGTATTCTCCCTCAAGCGCCAGGGACTGGTGGGGGTGACCCGCACCCGGGTGCCTATTCTCAGCATCGGCCATAAGCAGGACTTCATCTGCCCCGAGTCGGATATCCGTACCCTGGCCTCCTCCAGCCATTACGGCAAGGCGGTGGTGATGGACAAACTGCCGATGAAGGAGGTGTTTGAGAAGGCCTTGAGTGAAACTTGTGACTGGCTGAAACTTCACTTCCATCTTTGACGGGTACACTGGCCACGGAATTGACCATCTGTGGCCCGTGGAGGAGACATGTCAGCAATGCACCCCAATGGAAGACACACCCAGGATGCCTTCATGCAACTGGGTCCTTACCTGCGTCCCGAACAGAGTGACAGCCAGCGTTATTTCTTTGATTGTCTGGAAGTGTGCCTCAACCTCAAGCATGAGCCCGAGTTGCGGGAGTTCTGGGGCTGGTGGCTGGAGCTCACCCCATGCGACAGCGGTTTTGCCATGAAGAGTGAGTTTGGCCTGTTCAGTAAGGAAGGGATCTGGGAGGCCTGTACCCCGCCGGCCAAGCATAAAGCGGCCCTGGGCGCCAGTCGCCAGCAGTTTCTCGGTCGCCTGGAGGCGCTGCTGACCAAGTGGCAGATGGCACTGGTGGAGAGCCGCCCCGCGCCGGCCAGTCAGCCGGATGAGCAACCCAGCGCCGAACCAGCCTGAGCCCGCCATGACCCGGTCGTCCCCAGGGGCGGCCGGCCAAAATCCCATTGCAGCCTGCCAGTTGCCTCGGTATAAAGAGGCACTCCGTATTCCGTGGTATTTTCGATGGACAAGAAGACCATTGTCGTCAAGTTGGGGACCAGCATCCTCACCGGCGGCACCAATCGCATTGATCGCGCCCACATGGTGGAGCTGGTTCGCCAGTGTGCCGCCCTGCATCGCCAAGGCCACCATATCGTCGTGGTGACTTCGGGTGCCGTGGCCGCCGGTCGCGAGGCACTGGGGCATCCCAAGCTGCCCGCCACCATGCCCCACAAGCAGATGCTGGCCGCCGTGGGGCAGAGCCACCTGCTGCAGATCTGGCAGAGTCTGTTTGGCATCTACAACCTGCATGTGGGTCAGATGCTGCTGACGCGGGCGGATCTGGAGGACAGAGAGCGCTTCCTCAATGCCCGGGATACCATGCATACCCTGCTGCATCACCGCATCATTCCGGTGATCAACGAAAACGACGCCGTGGCCACCGCCGAGATCAAGGTGGGGGATAACGACAACCTCTCGGCCCGCGCCGCCATCCTGGCGGATGCGGATCTGCTGATCCTGCTGACCGATCAGCGGGGGCTGTTTACCGCCGATCCCAGATCCAACCCGGATGCCCAACTGATCGAAGAGGTGCAGACCATAGACGACACCCTGCGCAAGCTGGCGGGGGATAGCGTCAGCGGCCTGGGCACCGGCGGCATGGCCACCAAGCTGCAGGCAGCCGACGTGGCCCGCCGTGCCGGTATCGAGGTGGTGATCGCCACCGGCCAGCTGCCGGAAGTCATCGGCCGGTTGGCCAAGGGCGAGCGGGTCGGCACCCGCTTCCCCGCCATTGCCACCCCGTTGGAGAGTCGCAAGAGCTGGATCCTGGCCGGCCCCCCGCCCCATGGCGAGATCGTCATCGACGAAGGCGCCGAGCGGGCGGTGCGCACCAAGGGCTCCAGCCTGCTGCCCAAGGGCATAGTGGCGCTCAAGGGCCAGTTTGAACGGGGCGAGGCGGTACGCATCGTCAACCGGGATGGCCGTGAGCTGGCCCGCGGCATCTGTCGCTATGCGTCCGAGGATCTGCAACGGATCACCGGTCGCCACTCTGATGAAATCGAGGCTTGTCTGGGCTATGGATACGGCCCGGTGGCCATCCACCGTGATGACATGGTGTTGCTGTAAGGAGTTGATGATGGAACTTGTATCGATGGGCCAGGCGGCCCGGGACGCGGCCTTCACCCTGGCGGTTGCCCCCACCGCCCTGAAGAATCAGGCCCTGGCGGCCATGGCCGACGAGCTGGAAGCCCAGGCAGAGCGGGTGCTGGCGGCCAATGCCTTGGACATCAAGGCGGCCCGGGACACAGGCATGAACGAGGCCTTGCAGGATCGCCTGCTGCTTAACCCGGCCAGGCTGGCCGGTATTGTGGCGGACGTGCGTAAGGTCATCAGCCTGGACGATCCCGTGGGCAGCGAGCTGGAGAGCCGGGTGCTGGACAACGGCATGCGCCTGTCCCGCCGCCGGGTGCCCATCGGCGTCATCGGCGTCATCTACGAGGCACGGCCCAACGTCACCATCGACATCGCGGCCCTGTGTTTGAAGACCGGCAACGCCAGCATTTTGCGTGGCGGCCGCGAGACCTTCCACTCCAACATGGCACTGGTGGCGGTGATCCAGGCGGCCCTGGCCAAGGTTGGCCTGCCGGCGGCCGCGGTGCAGTATATCGAAAGCCCGGATCGGGCCCTGGTGGGCCAGCTGCTGACTCTGGATCAGTATGTGGACATGATCATCCCTCGCGGTGGCGCCAACCTGCACAAGCTGTGCAAGGAGCAGAGTACCATTCCTGTCATCATCGGCGGTTTTGGGGTCAGCCACCTGTTTGTGGATGAGAGTGCCGATCTGGTGCGGGCCCTGGATGTCATCGACAATGCCAAGGTGCAGCGCCCCTCCGCCTGTAACGCTCTGGATACCCTGCTGGTCCACGAGGCGGTGGCCGAGCGGTTCCTGCCGGCGCTGGCAGCCCGGATGAATGCCCGGGGCGTCAGTCTGGTGGCCGCCGCCAAGGCCTATGGCCCGCTGGCGGCCGCCGGTGCGGATGGTCTGCGGGAGGCGGGGCCGGAGGATTTCGATACCGAGTGGCTGAGCCTGACTCTGGGGGTGCGGCTGGTGGCGGATGTGGAGGCGGCCCTGGCGCACCTGCGGGCGCACAATGCCTGTCACTCCGATGCCATCCTGACCAACAGCCTGGTAAATGCCGAGCGCTTCATCAACGGGGCTGGTTCGGCGGCCGTGTATGTCAACGCCTCCACCCGGTTTACCGATGGCGCTCAGTTTGGCCTGGGAGCCGAAGTGGCCGTCTCCACCCAGAAGCTGCATGCCCGGGGCCCCATGGGGCTGACCGAGCTGACCAGCTACAAGTGGGTGGGGCAGGCCGATTATCTGTGCCGACCCTAGGGAAGGCTAGACCCTCACGCTGCTGAGGGTTATTGAAACAAGGAGCTTGCATGCCATCCCGTCTCAAGGGGGCGCTGGGGCCGGTGGGGCCCCTGCCTGAACAACTGGAGCAGTGGCGGCAGCGGCTGTTACGACAGCTGCCCGGTCCCCTGCATGGCGTGCGCACCCTGTTTGTGGGGGATCCCTTGAAGGTCATCATCACCTTTGAGGACGACAGGGTGGAAGTCTTCTTGCCTCAGGTGGAGTGGCCTCTGCCCAATGTGCCGCGACAAAAACCCCAACTGCAGGGCTGCATTGCCTTGGCTGATGGTTCCTTTGACGCCTTGCTGGCACTCATCGAACAGACCATACATCGCCGGGTGCAAAGCTTTCGCGAATGTAGCTGCTGCGGCCGGCGGATGCCGCCGGAGATGATGGGCAGCGTCAGCGGACAGGCCACCTGTCGCCGTTGCATCGAAGGGCGTCGCCTACTGCTGTAAGTCAGATCCCGCTGTCGCTTTGACCATTGCTGACTAGACTCAAGAGCAGGCGGATGGTCAGGAGGTGGCGCATGGGACGACGAATTCTGATGTTGTGGCTCCTTGGTCTGACATCGCTATGGATGACGCCCCTGCAAGCCGGCGAGCTGGTACTCACCTATCCGCCACCGGAATTCAAGAGCGATGCCCGGCATCCCTATTTTCTCGCCCTGCTGCAGCTGGCCCTGGATCATACGGTGGCCGAAGAGGGGCCCTACCGCTTGCAGCCCCTGGCCAACGTGGCCCAGCAGAGTCGGGCGTTTCGCCTGTTGGGCAATAAGCAGCTGGATGTCATGTGGTCCATGACGTCAAGGGAGCGCGAGCATGCCTATTTACCCGTCCGTATCCCCCTGATGAAAGGCTTGCTGGGTTATCGGGTGATCCTCATCAACCGGGAGGACAGTGCCATCTTTGAGGGCATGGATGAGGAGAACCTCAAGGAGGTCACCTGCTATCAGGGGCACGACTGGCCGGATCTGGACATCTTGGCGTTTAACGGCTTCCAAGTGCGGGGGGTAGCTAACTACCTGCGCATCTTCACCATGCTGGATCGCGGCATGATTGACTGTTTTCCCCGGGGTATCCTCGAAGCGTGGGGGGAGATTGACAGTCAGCATCTGCAGAACAGCGTGGTGGACAGCCGCTTTGTGCTCATCTATCCCACGGCCATCTATTTCTTCGTCAATCAAGAGAATCACGCCCTGGCGGAGCGCCTGGAGCGTGGCTTACGGGCCGCGCTGACCGATGGCTCTTTCGACCGTCTGTTGTATGGCTACCCGGCTCACCAGGAGGCGCTGGCGCGGGCCAAGCTGGAGCAGCGGGTCAAGGTAGTGCTGCAAAACCCGCTGTTGCCACCCTTGACGCCCTTGTCGGATCCGACTCTCTGGCATGATGGGGGGGCCGCGCGGGCCGCCCCTTGAGCATAAAAAAACGCCGCATAACCATGCGGCGTTTGGTTTAGCGAGCAGCGGTAAGCTTACTTGAGGTAGGTGCCGTCGCTGCCGATCTTGCCCGGGCCGTTCAGTACCCAGATACGGGCGGAATAGGCCGGTACGCTGAAGGTCATGCTGCCACCTGTGACCGTCAGGCTGCTGCCGGTGACGGCATCCAGGTAGGTGCCGTTTTGTACGCCGGAGACGGTGACGCTCTGCTGGCTGCTGGCCGCCAGGCCCACCACCGCATAGCTCCCTTCGCTGGAGAGATCCCGCACATAGCTGATGCCGGCGCCCCATTCGTTCACTTGACTCATGGCTGCCTTCTGCAGGGCCGGGATGGCCTTGCGGATCTGGTTCAGACGCTTGATGTGCTGGTAGAGGGGCTTGCTGGGCGTGCTGGTATTATCCAAGACATCCCCATAGTAGGCCCGACCGGTCTGATCCAGGGTATCCGTGCTGCCGGTGACATCTTGCGGCAGGCCGGCCTGGAACATCACTTCCTCACCGTAGTAGAGGGTCGGTATGCCCCGGGCGGTCCACAACAGGTTGTAGACCATGGCCGCATTGGCTTCTGCACCGCCGTAACGGTATTTGAAGTCGTTATCCGGGCCCACATCGTGGTTCTGGAAGAAGGTCACCAGCTTGGTGGCATCACCATAGACCCAGTCCATGCTGAAGATGCCGCCGATACCGCCGAAGTTGCCGTTGCGGATGTTGTCGCGGAAGGTGGAGAACAAGGAGAAGTCCAGCACCGACAGGCCTGAATCACCACCGGCGGTGGGGTCAGCCGGATTGGCGGTGGTACGGGTATACCACCAGGGACGGATCACCGCCGAGGCGTTGTCGTTGGCCAGCTCGGAGCCCCAGCCAGTGCCTTTGACCAGGTTCTCACCGAACACGAACAGGCCCGGCTTGTAGCTCTGCCAATCGTGAACATAGGTCAACAGCTCATCCCGCTCCACATGCTTGATGGTATCCAGACGGATGGCGTCGACACCCATGTCCAGATACATGTGAATGGCGCCGTTGATGTAGTCCTTCACGTTCTGGTTGCCGGTGGCCAGGTCGATACAGTCGCCGGCCATGTGCTTGTTCTGCAGTGAGGTGGGGCTTTCCCAGTCACCGCCGGACATGAAGCCATCCAAGTGGTACCACTGGCTGTCCAGCGCCGTGGCGTCAATGCCAAAGAAGCGGTTGGCATCGTAGCCTGCTGCGGGCACTGTGGCGCCACTCTTGGGATCGGTGAAGGAGACTAGGCCCTCGGGATCAGAGTCGCACTTGGCGCGATACCAGTCCGGTGCCACCGGGTTGTCATCGTCACAGCGGTATTGGCTGACGTAGTCGCCCAGGTTGCCCTGGTAGGGACCGTTGTCGACAAGACCCTGGCTGGAGCCGGTCGGGACGTAGTACTTGATGGGCAGGTGGTTGATCCACACCTTGCCCCGCAGGCCATATTGACTGGAGTGGTTGACCACCACGTCCTGAATGACCTTGAGCCCCTTGGCATGAGCGGCGTTGATGAAGTCCTGGTAGGTACCACCTTCAGATTCCAGGCGGGGATCCACCTTGTAGAAGTCATAGGCATGGTAACCGTGGTAGTCGAGTCCGGAACGGTTCTCCACCGGCGGGGTCACCCAGATGGCGGTGAAGCCCAGATCCTTGATGTAATCCAGCTGCTCGATCAGGCCCTTGAAGTCGCCCCGCCAGTGCGGATCGCCTGCCTTGACGCGATCCCGGTTGTAGTAGTTGTTGCTGGTGTCGCCGTCATAGAAGCGGGTGGTCATCAGGAAGTAGATGCTTTCTGAGCGGAAGTCACCGCTGACAGGCAGCTCGCCGATCTGATAGCTGAAGGTCTGTACCTGGCTGTTGCCGGTGGCGTCTACGGCCAGGGTCTTGATCACCAGATCCGTCCCTGAACCCACATCGGTGGCGGTGAAGCTCTGGCCACTGTACAGGGTGGAGGCGGTGGTGGGGGTGGAGCCGTCCGTGGTGACGTACACTGTGGGGTTGGTGTCCTGATTGTCGGAGACGGACAAGGTGATGGTCTGGCTGCTTTCGTAGCTGCCCGCTGCCGGGCTGGCGGTGACAGTGGGGGCTTTGCTGTCAACACCGGCCACTTCGGTCACATCCAGGCTCTTGTCGGAGGCGTCGAAGCAGATGTCATAGGTGGTGTCGGCGCTGACAAGGTAATCGGTGCTGGGATAGCTCTGGGTCCAGTCACCATAGTGGTCGATCTTGAAGCGAGGGTTGCTGCTGCCGAAGGTCTGACGGGTACAGAATACCACGCCATCATCACTGCTCATGGCGGTACTGGCCCAGTTATTGGGGGTGCCGCGGAAGTACCAGATGTCGGTGGTGGCATCGCTCACCACCAGGGTGACGGCACTGGTGCTGGTGGCGCCCTGATCGTCCGTCACCGTCAGGGTGATGGTCTGGGTGCCGGCGGCGGGTTGCAGGGTGAGGCTTTCACCGGTGGCACCCGTGCTCCAGCTGTAGCTGGCGATGTAACCGTCGGCATCGGTAGAGCCGCTCGCGCTCAAGGTGACACTATCGCCTGTGGTCAGCTTGACGGTGCCACTGGGGCTGATCACCGCCTGGGGGGCCTGATTACTACCGCCCAGCGCGGTGATGCTGTAGCTGAAGCTGGTATCGTTGACCGTGACCCGGTAGTTGCCGGTACCGGTCACGTAAATATCGGAGCCGCTCTTGTCCAGCACGCCATCGGCGCCGGTATCCCCATAGTTGGTGGCCCAGTCGCCGTTTACGTCAAACTTGAGACGTTGGCTGGCCTGACCATCCAGGTAGATGTCGGCTTGCCAGACATGGTCTTCCACCAGCGTCATGGCGGTGGTGGCCCAGCTGTTGAAGGTGCCGCGGATGTACAGCTGACTCAGGTTATGCAGATAACCTGCCTCTTCGTCACAGCTGCTGACGGCACTGGCACTGATGGCCTTAGTGCTGCTGTCGAAGCTGATGAGGTAGCTGGTGTTGGCGCTGACGGTGTAGTCGGCGGTGGGGTAGCTCTCGCTCCAGTTGCCAGTGCGGTCAATCTTGAAGCGAGGGCCGCCAGTGCTGTCACCACTGGTGAAGCTTTGGCAACTGGTGTAGGTGGTGCCGGACTGCAGAGTGAGTGCCGTGGCAGCCCAGCTATTGGGGGTGCCACGGAAATACCAGTCGGCCGAGACGGGTAAGGCTAAGCCCACCAGACTCGCGGTCAGTATCCATTTTTTCATTGTTGGTTCCTATATGTTGTTTCGGTATCACGGCGGTCGGCCCTCGGCCGCCGACGCTTGTTATCTGTGCCTGTCATGGCTGACAGGCGAGCCCACTTTAGGCGAAAAAATGCGCAAAAAGTAAAGGTAAGCCAGGAAATGTGATCCTTTCACAAGGAGGGGGAGCCAAGCGTGATTGGCAGCGCTTTCAGCCCGGCAATGAAGAAAGGCCAGGGAAGCCCTGGCCTTATCGTCAGTGGGGCGGCAGGGGCGCCAACTGCCAGTCACCTTCCGACTGCCAGGCCAGCCGGTGACTGTGGAAGGGGGTGAGGGTGCTGCGGTGCCCGACACTCACCAGCACCATGTGAGGCAGACGGCTGCGCAGCAGGCCATACAGTCTGGCCTCACAGGCTTCGTCGAGGGCTGAGCTGGCTTCATCCATGAACAGCAGGGCGGGCTTGAGCAGCAAGACTCGGGCAAAGGCGACCCGCTGCTGTTCGCCCACGCTCAGGATCTGTCCCCAGTTGCGTTCCTCTTCGTCCAGCCGAGGGATCAGGTGGGACAGCCCCACCTCCTCCAGCACCGGCAGTATGACGTCATTGTCCAGGGGGGCGGCCGGATAGCAGATGGCCTGGCGCAGGGTGCCCAGCGGTAGATAGGGACGCTGAGCCAGGAACAGGGTGCCGCCCTCGGCAGGGAAGCTCACCTGCCCCTTGGCATAGGGCCAGATCCCGGCGATGGCCCGCAACAGGGTGGACTTGCCGCAGCCGGAGGGGCCCTGGATCAGCAGTGCCTGGCCGGGAGCCAGCTGCCAGCTGCTGGGGGGGTAGAGGATGCCTCCGGCCGGATGGTGCACGGCGACATCGTGCAGGCTCAGGCTATCCCCTTCCTCGGTGGCCTGCACCCGGGGCAGGGTGTCCACATGATCCAGCCCCATCTGGAAGGTGGCCAGACGATCCACCACCGATTTCCAGCGGGCCAGCACGGTGAAGTTATCGATCAGGGTGGAGAGTGAGCCCTGCACTGTCCCGAAGGCGGAGGCGATCTGCATCATGCCGCCCAGCTGGATCTGCTTGGCAAAGTAGCTGGGGGCCGAGACCACGAAGGGGAAGATGATGGCGATCTGGCCGTAGCCACTGGTGAAGAAGCCCAGTAGCTTCTGGCGCTTCATCAGGCGGAAGAAGTTGTCCACCACGGCGCCGAAGCGGCCGGTCAGCAGCTTGCCTTCCTCGTCGTGGCCGCGATACAGGGCCACCGACTCGGCGTTCTCCCGCAGCCGCACCAGGGAGAAACGAAAATCCGCCTCGAAGCGCTGCTGGTTGAAGTTGAGTCGCACCAGGGGGCGACCGATCAGGAAGGTCAGCGCCGTGCCCAGCACGGCATACACCAGGGCGAACCACACCATGTAACCCTGCGGCAGATTGAGATCCACGCCGGCCAGCTCCATGCGCAGCGGCGTCGAGAGGGCCCAGAGGATGCCGAGGAAGGTGATGGTGCGGGCAATATCCGCCAGGGTATCCAGGAACAGCTTGAGGGTGGAGGAAACAAACTCCGACACGTCCTCGGCGATCCGCTGATCCGGGTTATCGGTGCGCCGGTCGGTGAGCTGCAACCGGTAGAAGTTGCCCTTGGCGAGCCACTCCTGCATCAACGCCTTGGTCATCCAACGGCGCCAGACAATCTCCAGCATCTGGCGGAAGTAGAAGTTGTACACCGCCACTAGAATGTAGGCCGCCGCCAGACCGCAGAAGATCAGCAGCTGGTGCTTAAAGGCGGCAAAGTCCAGATCCTGCAAGGCGTTATAGAAGGCGTTGTTCCAGGTGTTGAGCAGTTTTTGGATATAGATGAGGGTGCCCGTCAATACCAGCACCAGCGCCAGTAGGCCCCAACCTTTCCAGGCCTCGGCTGAGCACCAGAATGGCTTGAGCAGCCGCCAGAAGTTATGCCCCAGATGACGCACGGGCGGAGACTCGATCATTTCACCTCCAACAGATGGGAATTCGGATGCCATGGCTCCGGCTCATTGTGGCAGAGCCGCTCGACAGATCAATCCTTTAGCTGTGATACCTGCCGGCCTCGTCTTGGCTGGCTACACTAGGAGAAGGATGCCCCGGCGTCTGTGACCGCACTCCCAAGCGCACCGGGAGGACAGCATGTTGCTTGAGTGGATCGGTGAACGGTTAGCCCGATATCTGGCCAAACCCAATCCGGGGGAAGGTTCCATGGCGACCCTGCCCCCCGAGGTGCTGGCGGCCACCCTGCGCAAGGGTGACATATTGCTGGTGGAGGGCACCAGCCGGTTTGGTACTGCCATCAAGTACCTGACCCAGTCCACCTGGTCCCACGCCGCCCTCTACATCGGCGACTCGCTGGGGGCGCCCAATTTCGGCGATGAACCCCTGGTGTTAATTGAGGCGGATGTGCTGGAGGGGGTGCGGGCCGTCCCCTTGAGCCTGTATGCCGACGACCATACCCGTATCTGCCGGCCGGTGGGTATCTCGGAGGCGGAGATCAACCGACTTATCGGCTACGCCATCTCCCAGCTGGGCGGCAAATACGATCTGAAAAACATCATCGACCTGCTGCGTTACCTGGTGCCTACGCCGCCGGTGCCCAGCCGCTGGCGCCGTCAGCTGCTCTTTATCGGTAGCGGCGACCCCACCCGCGCCATCTGCTCCTCCCTGATTGCCCAAGCGTTTGCCCATATCCACTACCCCATACTGCCGGAGCGGTTGCTGACCCGCTCGGAAGAGCCCGATTGTCCTCGCTGTTATCGGCAGTATTTCCGCATCCGCCATCACAGCCTGTATGCGCCGCGGGACTTCGATCTCTCGCCCTACTTCCAGGTGGTCAAACCCGTGCTGGAGCGGGGCTTTGATCCTCACCTCATTCAATGGCATGAAGAGCCGGTGGCCCTGTTGCCGCCACCGGCTCCCCAGCCCAGCCAGCCCACCGCTCGCCGACGGCATTGGCTGCGCCGCTGGTTTGTTCGTCGATCCACCTGAGGCTTGTCCTGTGCCCTGACCTTGGGGTAGGGTCTAGGTTCATTGCCTTAAGGAGATGCTATGTCAATCGAGCTTGTCTGGGTCGATTTCAACCAGCCGGAGCAGGCCGCCCAGTTGGTAGCCTTGCTGGACGCCTATGCCCGGGAGGAAGCCGGCGGCGGCGAGCCCCTGAGCGAGGAGGTGAAGACCCACCTGCCGTCCCGTCTGGCCAAACTGTCTTACGCCCACAGCCTGTTGGCCTATGTGGACGGGGTGCCGGCTGGACTCATTAACTGCATGGAGGGCTTCTCCAGCTTCCAGGCGCGGCCGCTGCTTAACCTGCACGATGTGGTGGTGTTGCCGGCATTTCGTGGTCAGGGTCTGATCCAGACCATGCTGGCAGAGGTGGAGGCTCAGGCCCAGCGGCTCGGCTGCTGCAAGTTGACCCTGGAGGTGCTCTCCGGTAATGCGCGTGCCCAGGGGGCCTATCGGCGGGCGGGTTATGCGGGTTATGAACTGGATCCGGCCATGGGCCAGGCCTTGTTCTGGCAGAAGAAGCTGGCTTGAGTGACCAGTGTCAGCCATAAAAAAACGCGCCAACTGGCGCGTTTTTTTATGCGGTTACAAGCCGGCGATGGCCGCTTGCTGCTCGCTGGCCTGCTGTTTTAGCGGTTGCCAACGGCCGTTGCGGTACTCCAGCAGTCCGGTCAGATGCCCACTACTTAGCAGGGTGCGGGCTACGCTGCGCACCGACACCACCTGATAGCGCCCGGCGACCCGATCGCCGAAGGGGTGGTCGTGGAAGTCCACATTGGCCTTGAACAGGCCGGCACCCATGCGGGTCAGTCGGTCTATTTCGATCACATCGGGGGTGAAGGCCTGGTAGAGAGGGCGTGCGCGGGCGGCTTCCCGGCTCATGGCCGGTGCGTCACCATCCAGGCTGGCCAGCCACTCCAGCACCCATTGGTTGCTGTTCTGGAACTGCAGCGAACCGGGACGGGCGATCATGTTGTAGTGGGGCTCGTGCAACTTGGCCGGCTGGGGGGTGGCGGCCTGCGCTATGATGGCCTGTTGCAGGTTGCTGTCCGGGATCAGGATCAGGGTGTCGTTGCTGCGCAGATCATCCAGATAGAAGTTGGTCAGCCCTTCGTCATACAGGCTGGAGTGGTCGGTACCGCACTCGTTGAGCAGGTGAAACACGCTCCAGGGGCCCTTGGGGCTGTCCCGCAGGGCGATCCCCACATGACTGTAGTGCAGACCGTACTTGGAGAGATCCGAGCCCACCCGTGCCAGTAACACCACCTGCCAGGGGCTGGCCTGTAGCCGTTCATACAGCCGCAGGGCACTCCGGCTGGCCTGAGCCAGGTCAATTGCCTGAGTGGGGGTTTGATTACAGCCCTGCCCGGCCCAGCCGGTTCCCAGCCAGAGGCTCAGCAGCAGGGCCAGGATGGCCTGTTTGCACATGGGTCAGTGCTTGTCGTGATGCAGTAGGGCTTCGCCGACCTTGTTGGGGACGAAGGCGATAAGCTTGCCCGCCTGGGTCAGAGCCCAGCCGCTGCCCTCGGTCGCCACCTCAACGGTGGACCCCGCCACCAGGGCGCTGGCGCCGGCCACCTCGCCCACGGCCAGCACGGAGGCCTTGGCCCCGGTGACGCTGTTCTTAACCAGGATGACAGTGCCTTCGGCACTGGCTTCCACGCCTTCCACCACCAGCTCCTTGGCGCCTTCGAACACGGTGGCGGATCCTTCCACCATGATGGTACTGCCTTCCACGGACAGGGCTGACCCTTGAGAGGCGGAATCGGCTTCCGCCAGCAGGGGCACGCCAGCCAGGGTCAGGCCGAGCAGCAGGTAATGCAGGGTAGAACTCATAGCAATTCCTTGATGAAAAAGGATAAATATTAGTCTGCCTCAACGGGGCTCAGGTCAAACTAGCAAGCTGGACTGTAAACACCAGTGCCAGATGACAGGAGTGCGGCGTGTATCACAGCCAGGCTCCATCTGCCCGCCGGGGATAACGCTTTCTGTCATATCTATCAGGGGAGATGGCAAGGGGCTTGATGGCCGGCTACCTACACTTGAAGAAGGCAGGGGCGGGAGGTGGGTCATGCACGAGATTGTTCTGGAAGAAGTGGCCTATGCCTTGGCCTCGGCGCTGGATTTGGTGGGCATTGACGATGTGCAGCATGGCCAGCGCGTGGCCCTGATGGCCTCGGCCTGCGCCCGGCATGGGGGCTGGTCCGAGTCCCGTTGCCAGGCGTTGATGCTTGGCGGCTTGCTGCACGATTGTGGTGTCTCCTCCACCCAGCAGCACTACCGTCTGGTGGCGGAGCTGGATTGGGAGGGCTCTCAGGAACATGCCGACCGGGGTGCCGAACTGCTGAGCCGGGTTCCCCTGTTTGCCCATCTGGAACCCTTGGTGCGCTGGCACCACACCCATTGGCCCCAGCTGTTGCAGGCGGGGCTCCCTCAGGAGCAGGCGTTGGCGGCGAATCTGATTTATCTCGTGGATCGTGCCGATGTGCTGCGGGCCAAACATTTTTATCAGGAGGGGCAGGAGGGGATCTTGCGCCGGCTGACCCAGCATAGCGGCAGCCTGTTCTGTCCTGATCTGCTGGAGCTGTTTGAGCAGGTGGCGACCTCGGATGCCTTCTGGTTCCAGCTTGAACCCTGGGTGCTGGAGGACAGATTCCAACCCTGGCTGCAGGAGGGGCGGCATCAGTTGGTCAGCTTCGACAGCTTGAAGAGTCTGGGCCTGATGTTTGCCGACGTGGTGGATGCCAAGAGCCCCTACACGGCCAGTCATTCCCGCGGCGTGGCGGCCTTGAGTCTCTGGCTGGGGGAACGGCTGGCACTGTCGGGGCGGGAGCTGGAGATACTGGAGCTGGCGGGTCTGCTGCACGACCTGGGCAAGCTGCGGGTGGAGGATGACATACTGGCCAAGCCAGGCCCCTTGAGTGAGCTCGAGTGGCGCTATATGCGCCAGCACAGCTTCGATTCGGCCCAGGTACTCAAACGCGTTGGGGGCTTTGCCGAGATTGCCACGCTGGCCGCCATGCACCACGAAACGCTGGATGGCATGGGCTACCCCTATCGGCTCAAGGGGGCCGCCATTCCCCTGGCGGCACGCATCATCGCCGTGGCGGACATCTTTCAGGCACTGGTACAGGACAGGCCCTATCGGGCCGCCATGGCCGCAGGCGACGCATTGGATCAACTGCAGCAAAGGGTCAAACAGGGCAAGCTGGATCGTCGGGTGGTCGCCTGTCTGGCTCAGGATTTGCCGCTGGCGGTGAAGATTGCCCGTCAGCAGCCGGCCAACGGGACGGCTAGGGTGCTGTAGTGGTGTCGTCGGGGCGGCTGGCCACCAGGCGGGTCACCAGCAGCTGGTCGATCTTGTAGTTGTCTATGTCCACCACCTCAAACTTGTAGCCGGCAAAGCTGACCGCATCGGTGCGCTTGGGGATCTTGCGCAGCATGTACATCATGAAGCCGGCAATGGTCTCGTAGTTTTCCCACTCCGGGAAACTCTCGATATCCAGGGCGCGCATCACATCCTCGATGGGGGTGCCGCCTTCGACGAGCCAGCTCTGCTCGTCCCGCTGCACTATCTGATCTTCCATGAACTGATGCACCAGATCCCCCATCAGGGTGCTCATCACATCATTGAGGGTGATGATTCCCACCACCAGCGCATATTCATTCAGCACCACTGCGAAGTCCTGACGGGAGCCGCGGAAGCTCTCCAGCGCCTCGGAGAGGGTCAGGGTATCCGGAATGATCAGCGGGTTCTTGACGATCTCCGCCTCCAGCACCAGGGGTTGGCGGTTGATCATCCGCAGCAATATGTCCTTGGTGTCCACATAGCCCATCAGGGCATCGATACTGCCATCGCACACTAGGAACTTGGCATGGGGATGGGAGGCGATCTTCTGCTGTATGGTCTGCTCGTCATCCTGGCGTTCGAAGTAGACGATGCTGTCCCGGGCCGTCATGGCCGATGGCACGGTGCGGGTGTCGAGCTCGAACACGTTCTCGATCAGGTGGTGCTCCTGCTGGCGCACCACCCCCGCCTGGGCGCCGGCGCTGACCATGGCAAAGACGTCATCCGGGGTGATCTGATCCTGGCGCTCGGTGGGCAGGCGCAGCAGACGCAGCAGGCTGTTGGCCAGACCGTCAAACAACCAGACCAGGGGTTTGAACAACAGCAGACACAGCCGCATGGGGCGCACCACCCGGATGGCGATCTCCTCCGGCAGCATCATGGCCAGCCGCTTGGGGATGAGATCCGCCAACAGGATGAAGAGGGAGGTGACCGTCAGGAAGGAGAGCACGAAGCTCACCTGGGGCAGGTTAGCCGCCGGCACCCAAGGCGCCAACAGCTTGGAGAAGGTGGCAGTGAAGGCCGGCTCCCCCAAGATCCCCGCCAGTATGGCCACGCCGTTGAGCCCAATCTGCACCACGGTGAAGAAGTGGCCCGGCTGTGCCTGCAGGGCCAGCACCTGGCTGGCGGCCAGATTGCCTTCGTCCGCCCATTGCTGCAGCCGCAGGCGGCGCGCGGCGGCCAGGGCAATTTCCGACACGGAGAAGAAGGCGCTCAGGACGATGAGCAGCAACAGATAAAAATGGGTGTCAGTCATGGTGGTCTCGGATACGACAAGATTCTGACGCTAGCTTAGCGAATGCGGCGTCACTTGTCGCCGTCGAGGCGGGCACGGAGATTGCGTGTTTTTTGTTCGCTGGTCAAGTGTGCTGCGCCATTTGGTGTGATGCACTTGGTGTCATGGTTCGGCAAACGAGGAGTAACACCATGATCTGGAACCTGATTAGTACCGCGTTCAGCGTGATAGGGGCCATCCGCAGCGCAAACGAGATGCTGGGCAGTAGTGACAAGGCGACCGCCGAGGCGGCCAACCCGGCACCCGTGACTGTGCCCTTACGGCAACAACTGGCCTGGCGCCTCAAGGAGGCCGGGGTGCCTCAAGGTGCCGCCACCTCAGGCCAATTGGATGGCCTGCTGGGCAGTCTATTGCAGGCGGCGGGAGAGGAGGGCGCTGGCTTGCCGCTACAGGCCAGGCTGAACCGACTGGCCAATCGTCTGGCCCACGATGAACAGTCTCCTGGCCTGCAGGGGCTGCGGGCGCAGGTGCAGCAGTTGCGTGAGGCTCAGGGCGAAGCGGGTATGCCCCCGTTGAATCTGGGGCGTCTGGTCAGTGCCCTGGCCAGCGGGCTGACGCAGGGCGGCGATGCCACCCTGGGGGTAGCCAGCCAGGTGTAGCCTGGCCGGCCTTAGCTATCAGTCCACCATGGGCAGGCCGCTGGACTCGCCGACGATCACCAGGGTGGGCGAGGGCAGGTCGTCCCCCACCCGGGGTAGCTGGGCCAATGTGGTGTGGCGCACCTGCTGCTGCGGCGTGGTGCCACAGCTGATGAGGGCCACCGGCAGCTCGGGGGCAAAGCCCTGGGCCAACAGCAGGCGGCTGATGCGCTCCCGCAGGCTCAGGCCCATGTAGAACACCAATGTCTCGGGACCGGGGCGAAAGTGTGACCAGTCTGGCTCGGGATCCCCGGGCTTATGGGTGGCGGTGATGAAGCGCACGCTCTGGGCCACGCCTCTGTGGGTCAGCGGCAATCGGGTCGCAGCCGCGCAGCCGATGGCGGCGGTGACGCCTGGCACCACGCTGACCGGAATCCCCGCCTGTTGCAGGGCCTCCACCTCTTCGCCGCCGCGACCGAAGATGAAGGGGTCGCCGCCCTTGAGGCGCACCACCCGCAGGCCCTGACGGGCCAGACGGATCAGCAGGGCGTTGATCTCCTCCTGGGGCAGGCTGTGAAAGCCGCGCTGCTTGCCGACGAAGTGGCGATCGGCATCCCGCCGCACCAGGTTCATCACCTCGTCGGACACCAGCTTGTCGTACACCACCGCCTCGGCGGACTGGATCACCTGCAGAGCCTTCAGGGTCAGCAGGCCCGGATCCCCGGGGCCGGCTCCCACCAGGGTGACGCTGCCAGCCATCGCCGGGCTATCATCCTCGACCAGCAGGGCATCGGCGATGGCCTCCACATCACCGCCTTGCTCGAAGGCGGCCAGCAGTGGTGGATGCACCATGAATCGCTCCCAGAAGCGGCGCCGGGCCTTGAGGGTGGCAAAGCGCAGCTTGACCCGGGAGCGCAGGCGACCGGCCAGGCGGGCCAGATCGCCGAGTTTTTGCGGCAGGTTGGCTTCGAGCTGCTCCCGCAGCAGGCGGGCCAGCACCGGGGCCTGTCCGGCGGAGGAGACCGCCACCAGCAGGGGGGATCTGTCTATGATGGCCGGCAGTATGGCGCTGGCGTTGTCGGGATCATCCACCGCATTGCACCAGATCTGCCGGGCGTTACAGGCGGCCAGGATGCGTTCGTTGAGCAGCTGGTCATCGGTGGCGGCAATGGCCAGCCAGCAATCGGCCAGTTGGCGCTCGTCAAACTCCTTGGCTTGCCAGGTCAGTCGACCGGCGTTCACCCAGTCTGCCACCTCGGGAGCCAGTTCCCGCCCCACCAGCTGGATCTGGGCGCCGGCCTGCAGCAGCAGTCTCAGCTTGCGCTCGGCCACCTCGCCGCCGCCTACCACCAGCACACGGCGGCCTTTCATCTGACAAAAAAGGGGGAAATAGTCCATGTTGCGTTCCTGACTGCTGCCTGCTCAAGGTTCGCTAGCTTGCAATCGGGGCGAGTGGGATGCAAGTCTCAGTGCCATCAACACATCTGAAAAGCCTTTCCTGGCGCCACTGTGCCCTGGTGTTTTTGACTCGGGCCTTGCACAGGGTATGCTGTGCAACAGTCCGTCAGGTATTGAGTCGGACCCAGCATAACGGATAAGAACGCCAGGATCAGACGAAGGGGATCAGGATGAGTGTCAGCAAACGGATTTCGGCGGGGCACTGCCAGCAGTTGGGGGCCCAGGTAGAACTGGGCGGCGTCAATTTTGCCATCTGGGGGCGTTATGCCAAGGAGATGGAGCTGTTGCTGTTCGCCCACGAACAGGATGAGCAGCCCGAGGTCATTCGGCTGACCGCACCCTTACATCGCTCCGGCTACTACTGGCATGTGCATGTGGCCGGGCTCAAGGCTGGCCAATTGTACGGTTGGCGGATCCCCAGCCTGCTGCTGGCCATGCCCGGTAACCGCTGGGAGGCCGATAAGGTGCTGCTGGATCCCTACGCCAAGCGCATCCTGCTGCCGTCCAACTACGATAGACGGCGCGCGGCCGTACCGGGTTCTAACCTACAGGGTTGCCCCAAGAGCGCCGTGATCGACATGGCCGATTATGACTGGGAGGGGGTTGAGCGACCCCGCCATTCCCTCTCTGCCTCCGTGGTGTACGAGATGCATATCGGTGGCTTCACCAAGGATCCCAGTTCTGGTCTGCCGGCACCCAAGCGTGGCACCTATGCCGGGGTGATCGACAAGATCCCGCATCTGGTGTCGCTGGGGGTGACGGCGGTGGAGTTGATGCCGATCTTCCAGTTTGACCCGCAAGATGCCCGCCCCGGTAAGAGCAACTACTGGGGCTACAGTCCCATCGGCTTCTTCGCCCCTCACGGTGAATTTGCCTGTGACAAGCGGGTCACCGGTGTGTTGGATGAGTTTCGCGACATGGTGAAGGCCCTGCATAAGGCCGGCATTGAGGTGATACTCGACGTGGTCTACAACCATACCGCCGAAGGGGATGATCAGGGCCCCACCCTCTGCTATCGAGGATTGGACAACTCCGCCTTTTATATCCTGGACGAGAGCCGGGAGCACAACACCAATTACTCCGGCTGTGGCAATACCTTGAATGCCTCCCACCCCATGACCAAGCGGATGATCACCGACAGCCTGCGCTTCTGGAAGGAGGAGATGCACGTGGACGGTTTCCGCTTCGACCTGGCCGCCATTCTCTCTCGGGACAAGAATGGTCACCCCCTCAACGATCCGCCCACTCTGCTGGCCATCGACAGCGACTACAACCTGGCGGATACCAAGATCTTTGCCGAGGCCTGGGATGCCAGCGGCCTCAACCAGGTGGGCCGCATGGCCGGTGCCCGTTGGCGGGAGTGGAACGGCCACTTCCGGGATGACGTTCGGGCCTTCGTCAAGGGGGACGAGAACATGGTCTCCCGTCTGGCGACCCGGCTGTGCGGCAGCCCGGACATCTACCATGCGCCCTATGCCGACCCCCACAAGAGCCTGAATTTCATCACCTGCCACGACGGTTTCACCCTGTGGGATCTGGTGAGCTACAACCACAAACACAATCTGGACAACGGTGAAGAAAACCGCGACGGGGTGAACGATAACCTCAGCTGGAATCATGGGGTAGAGGGGGAGACGGACGATCCCGCCATCCGCGCCCTGCGCCTGCGTCAGGCCAAGAACCTGATGACCATCAACCTGCTGGCAGTGGGCACTCCCATGCTGTTGATGGGGGACGAGGTGCTGCGCACCCAGCAGGGCAACAATAACGCCTACTGCCAGGACAACCCCTTAAGCTGGATGAACTGGCAGCCCAACGCCGAAGGCCAGGAGATGCTGCGCTTCACCCGTGAGCTGCTGAGCTACCGGGCCCTGCGGGCCGACTCCATGCCCGAGCTCATCAGCCTCTCTCTGGCCCTGGAGCAGGTACGGATCCGCTGGCACGGCATTCAGCCCTATGCGCCGGACTGGGGTAAGGACTCCCGCAGCCTGGGGCTCACCGCCTACGGCAGCGGCCATCAGGTGGATTACTACGCCTTCTTCAACGCCTATTGGGAGGATCTGGAGATAGAGCTGCCGGATCCGCCTCACAACCCGGAAGGCCAGTGGTATCGCATGCTGGATACCGGCTTGCCGGCCCCCGATGATATCAACTCTCATGGCCGTCCCTTGGTGCCGGTGGGGCGCCGTTATCCGGTGAAGGCTCGTTCGGTACTGGTACTGGTGAGCCCCACCGAGTAGTGGCGCCCTAGGGGCGCCGGTCTTCGAGACGGAAGCTGGCCAGCTGCTGGCTTAACCCCTGCTGATCCCGGTTCAACTCTGCCGCCAGCCGATTCAGGCTGGTGAAGAAGTCGGCCATGGACTGGTTGGTGTGCAGTATCTGGCCTGCATCCTGGTTCATCTCCTCGGCTAACCGCTCCTGCTCCCCGGTGGCTTGGGCGATGGAGCGGTTGAGGCGGGCCAGCTGTTGCAAGGCGTGTTGCAGGGCTCCCAGGGAATGGGCCACCTCCTGGCCGGCCGCTAGGCTCTGCTGGCTGCTCGTCTCACAGGCTCGCATCATCCCCACGGTACTGAGCGCATCCTGCTGAAGAGTCCTGATCAGACCGGTGATCTCGCCGGTAGAACTGCGGGTGCGGGCCGCCAGGGCGCGCACCTCGTCCGCCACCACCGCAAATCCTCGACCCTGTTCACCGGCCCGGGCGGCCTCAATGGCGGCGTTCAAGGCCAGCAGGTTGGTCTGCTCCGCCACCTCTGTGATGACGTTCACCACCCGATCGATGTCGTTACAGGCCTGATTCAAGGTATCCAGGGTTTGGCCTGCCTCACTGAGCCGACTGGCCAGCTCACCGTTGGCCTCGCTGTTGCGTTGTACCGCCTGGCGGGCTTGTTGCTCTTCATCTAACGCCTGAGCCACGGCGTCATCCGCCATGCCGGCATCGGCGGCGATCTGGGCGGTGGCATCGGACAGGGTCTGTACCGCCTGAGCCAGGGTGCGCAACTGGGCCAGGGTCTGCTGACTCTCCAGGGTCAGGCGGGCACCGCCCTGCTCCAGCTCGCCGGCCGTGCGGCTCAGATCCTGCGACATGGCCTGCATCTGACCCAGCATGTGGCGCAAGGCTGCCACCAATTGACCGAAGCGGCGCAGCACCGGCGAGGCGTGACGGGGAGCCTGGCTCAGATCGATCTGCCCCTCCTGTTCCGTCATCAGCTCTGTCAGGGCGGTCAGCTCATCCCCATCCTGACTAGCCTGGCGAGCTCCCTGTACCAGATAGAGCAAAAAGGCCGTCTCTGCCACCACATAACCGGCGTGGATGAAGACCCGCAGCCAGTGGTTGCTCATATCCTGGAACAACCAGACACCCACCCCCAGATGCTGCAGGTAACAAAACAGCAGATGGTGCACGGCGATCAACCCGGCTGCTGCCACCAGGGGCTGCCAGGCCTGATAACTGGCTACAAAAGCCAACATCACAAAGACCCCGAAATGCATCTCGAGCATGCCTTCGGACAGGTGGATCTGCAGGGCGACAAACAGCATACCGATGACGCTGTAACAGACGGGCCCCCAGGTGCCACTGGGTTGCAGCTGGCGTAGCAGGCCGGTGGCGGCCAGCAGGCCGCCGCCCACCAGCAGCGCACTGGCCCAATGGCCATACAGGCTGGCTAGCAGCAAGGAGTAGAGGGCGCATAGCAGTATCACCCCTTGCATCAGCGCATGGGTGCGGCGCTGGCGTTGCAGGTTAAGGGCCTGGACAGCTTGAGTCAGGCGCATGGCGTGTCTCCTGGTCATGGGCGGAATGTGGCATGTGAAAGTAATGTTAACACCACTCAGACTGATGCGCCGGTTGGACCTCTGGTTGCTTGCGTTGAGAGCCTAGGCGGCGGATGACCTGGCTGCCGGCGAGAGACGCAGAGTGTTGGCCAATGTTGTCAGTCAAAATGCATGCGCCCAGGCAAGACCTGGGCGCGGCAAGAGCGTCTGGCCGCACGCGGCCAGCGGGGGATCAGACGGTCTTAACCTGAGGGGCTGGCTTGGGCAACAGCAGGTTCAGCAGTATGGCGGTGATGCCGCCCGTCGCCACGCCGAAGGAGAGCACGCTCTTGAGCAACTCCGGCAGGTGTTGCAGCACCTCGGGCACCTGGGCGACCCCCAGGCCCATGGCCAGGGAGACCGCCAGTATCATCAGGGCCCGGCGATCCAAGGGTTCCCGGGCTATGATGCGCACCCCGGCGGCGGCTATGGTGCCGAACATCACCACGGTAGCGCCACCCAGCACGGGCTCGGGGATCTGCTGGATAAACACCGCCACCCCCGGCAGCAGGCCCAACAGCACCAGCATGCCGGCGATAAACAGGCCGACATAGCGGCTGGCCACCCCGGTGAGTTGGATGACGCCGTTGTTCTGGGCGAACACCGACATGGGGAAGGTGCCCACCAGGGCCGCCAGCATGGAGTTGAGACCGTCGGACAGTACGCCCCCCTTGATGCGGGCCAGATAGACAGGGCCGTCCACCGGCTCACCGGAGACGTCCGAAGTGGCGGTCATATCGCCGATGGCTTCCAGGGCGGTGACCACGAAGATGATGGTGATGGGGATGCACAGCTGCCAGTCAAAACCCAGGCCGAAGGGCAGCAGGCGGGGCAGCGCGAAGAAGTGCTCGGCGGGCTGTACCGCGTTGAGGCGGCCCATGAAGAAGGCCACCACATAGCCCACCAGCATGGCCAGCACGATGGCGGAGAGGCGCAGCCAAGGATTCTTGCTGCGCTGCAGCAGCACTATGCTGAGCAACACCACCCCGGAAAGCAGCAGGTTCTCACCGCTGCCGAAGCTGCCATCCTGCATGGCGCCGAAACCGCCACCCATGCTGATGAGCCCCACCTTGATCAGGGTCAGACCGATGAGCAGTACCACTATGCCGGTGACGAGCGGGGTGATGACCCGTTTGACTAGGTGCAGGCAACGGCTCACCACCACCATGCTGACGGCGGAGATCAACAGGGTGCCGAACAAGGTGCCCAGCATCTGGGACTCCGGCATGGCGGCCTGCTTCAAGGCCAGGCCGGAGGCGATGATGGGGCCCAGGAAGTTGAAGCTGGTGCCCTGCACCGACAGCAGGCCGGATCCTACCGGGCCGAAGCGGCGGGTCTGGATGAAGGAAGCGATGCCGGACATGAGCAGGGACATGGAGACGATGTAGCGGGTATCGTCGGCACTGAGGCCCAGGGTGCTGGTGATGATGAGCGGCGGCGTGATGATGCCGACGAACATGGCCAGCATGTGCTGCAGGGCGGCGAAGAAGGTTTGCGGCAAGGGGGGGCGGTCGTTGAGCTTGTAGACCAGATCGTGGGCGTGAGCTTGGCTATCCATGGCGGACCTCGGTGATAAGAGTGGCGGTATTCTAGGGGCTCTTTGTGCAAGATCCAGACTAATCAGTCAGCTTTTGGCTGAAAAATGCAAAATTGAAACGTTTTTCTGTGGCAGATCAAGTCCAGTCCGGATCCACAAAGAGGGCGCGGCTCATTGCCGGCCGGTCGGAGGCAACGGCGGTGGCGTGATGAAATCCCCCAGTATGGGATCGAAGCGCGGCTGTTCGGCGGGCAACAGACCCGGCGGCAGCATGGGGTTGGTCAAGCGGAATAGCCGGCGCTGGGCCGGCTTGGCAAAGGTCACACTGGGGCCATAGTGGCTGAGCCACAGGCGCTGCAGGCTGCCGTCCGCCAGGGCTATCCGCACCCCTTCCTCCACCCGCTTGAGGCCATCGGCGTCCCGCGGGTTGGCGTAGAAGAAGCGCGGCAAGGGGTAGTAGAGCAACAGGCTGGGTTCCACCGCCAGGCCGGGCAGCTGGCGATGGGCGCGCCATTCGCCCTCCAACTCGTTGATGCCGCGGCAGAAGAGATCGAAGCGGCCGGTGGCCACCATGCGAAACAGGCTCTCATATTGGCCCACCGACACCACGTTAAAGCCGTTGGCCTCCAGGATCTGGGTATCCACCCAGCCGCTGCCTTGACCGTGGCTAAACTGCTTCAGTTGCGTCAGGTTCTGCACCTGGGTCAGGCTGGGCAGCAAGCCGGTGCGGGTGAAGCAGGCCCGATAGCCGATGATGTCCAGATCCACATCCAGTTTGCCCCGCAGCATTCCCGCCGTTTCCAGCTCTGGGTTGTAGCTCATCTTCAGCATGAAGTTGGGATGGCTGCCTTTTTTCAGCTCCGCCAGGGCGCGGGCCGTGTTCATGGCCGGGGCGGACGCCAGGCGAAAGTCGCCATACTGGGGGCGGGTCTTCTCCAGCGCCAGCTCAAGCAGAGCCGTGGTGTAAACGGTGCGGACATCCTGGGGGGTTTCACCGGGGCGATAGGTAAACAGGGTGACAGCCTGGCAGGCCGGTACCAGGCACCACAGCAGTAAAAGACGCAGACAACAGCCTTTCACTCCACTCTCCTTGGGTGACGGGATATGGCTCTCTTAGGTAACCATTGTGGCACAGGTCGGCCTGAGGCAAAGAGGGGCCGCTCGCGGCGCCGATAAAAAAACGGCCCCGCAGGGCCGTGATGTGCCGGTACCTGGGTTACATGAACCACTTCCACCAGATGAAGAAGCCGAGGAAGCCGAACAGGTAGACCAGGCCAAGGTGGGTCAGGGCCTGCAAGGCCTTGCTGGGCTTGAGCTCGGCCGGCATGGCGGAGCGCTGTACCAGCAGGTAGTTGAGCAAGGCGAAGGCCGGGGTGGTCATGAAGGAGAGGGTCATGGCAAAGCCCAGCATGGGCAGCAGGGCGCTCTTGAAAAACAGCAACAGGCCCAGGCTGACCGCGGTAACGAACAGGATCCACAGGGTCAGACTGCGGTTGGAGAAGTCGGCCTGCTTGCGCAGCAGGGCTTGGGCCTCGGCCAGGGCACGACTGTAACCGTCGATCACCGTGATGGTGGAGCCGAAGATGCAGAAGAAGGCGATCATGGCGATGAGGTAGCGGGACCATTCCCCTATGGTGCCGGCGTACATGTTCACCAGTTGCTGGGAAAAGCCGATACCGCTTTGCTGCACCGCCTGGCCGCTACCATGCAGCACTAGCACGCCCAGGGCCAGGAACATCAGCGCCAGCACGGCGGTCACCAGATAGCCCAGGTTGAAGTCGAACAGGGCACTTCTTGGTGTCACCACCTGTTCACGTCGTTGCTGGGCCAGCCACAAGGAAGTGATGCAGGAGATCTCGATGGGGGCTGGCATCCAGCCCATGGTCACCACCAAAAAGCCCACTGCCGCCAGTTGCCAGGGGGAGGGGGAGACGAAATCGGCGGGGGCTACCGGGCCCTGTTGCCAGGCGATGCAGGTCGCCAGCACGGTGGCGACGGCCAGGGTGGAGACGATGAACTTGGAGACCTTGTTGAGCATGGCGAAGTGGCCGGCCAGCACGATGAGCAGGCTCAGGGCCAGGACGATGCCGCACAGCACCGTCATGTCCAGCTGTACCGGCAGGAAATAGCCCAGCAGGCTGGCGGAGAACAGGGTCAGGGCGGCGGTGTTCACCACAGCGGAGAAGATGTTCAGGGCGAAGGCCAGGGCCAGGTAACCCCGGCCCATCTGGTAATAGCCGTGCTGCAGGGTGTGGCCGGTGGCCATGGTGTAGCTGACCCCGGCGCGGAAGAAGGGGTACTTGAACAGATTGATGAGCAGTATGAGGCCGGCCAGGGACCAGCCGTACTGGGCACCGGCCTGGGTGGAGGCCACCAGGTGACTGCCACCGATGGCGGCGGAGGCCATCAGAATGCCGGGACCCAGGGTGCGCAGCAGTTGCATCAGATTATCCCAGTTGCTGGGGGCCGCCTTGCTGAGTGTGCTTTCCAAACTATGTTCCCTCATGTGGTTGGTCAGGTGTCCCAGGCCATGCCGGGCAAGACGCCGGCTCCTTGGTGCCTGGAAGTCAGTGCCGCCGGCGCAGTCGCTGCGCCGAGGCGGGTTTGTCAGCATACTCCCTTTGCGCGGCTTGGCCAGACCCAGGCGAGGCATGACGCAATCTGTGTCAATCTGGTGCCTCAATCTGGTGCATCCAGCCAGCGCCGCAGCCTGAATTGGCGGCTGGTGTAGCGGTTGCCCCGTCGTGGCGCAGCGATTGGTTGGCGATGCGACAGCCGACTGGGTGGGGCGCTGGCCTGGCGTGCTTGTTGCTTTGCTTCCCCTAACAGTGGTGTTTACCCGAGATATGCAGTTGGGAGCGGTTATGCAAAACAGACAGGGTTGGACCATCGCCCGTAAGATTTACGCCGGCGCCGCGCTGGCTTTTTTATTGGCGCTAACCAGCATCTACCTGGTGGTGGAGCAGAAGGTCAAACCGGCGCTGATCCAGGAGCGTCAGGCCATGATACAGGCCAGCCAAGCCGACATGCTGGGCCTGCTGGGAGCCAAGCTGGAGCAGATCCAGCAGCTCACCGCCAGCCTGGCCACCCAGAGTCAGCTGCTGCCCAAGGATGAGGCCCTGTTCAAGAGCCTGTTTCCACCTGTGATCGACAACCACGGCGATGCCACCATCGCCGGCGGCGGTATCTGGCCGGAGCCGGAGACCTTCACCCCCGGGGTGGCCAGACGCAGCTTCTTCTGGGGCCGCGATAGCGGCCAGCTCAAGTACCTGGATGATTACAACGATCCCAAGGGCAGTGGCTATCACGACGAGAGCTGGTATCAGGTGGGGCGTCAGGGCCAAGCCGGCCGCTGCAGCTGGTCGGAGGCCTACACGGATCCCTATTCCAAGACCCCCATGATCACCTGTACCGTGCCCATGCTGGCCCAAGGCCGCTTCATGGGCGTCAGCACGGTGGACATGATGCTCGACGGCATCACGGCCCTGTTGCAACGCTACGGACAGAGCCAGGGTGGCTACGCCTTTGCCATCGATCAGACCGGGCAGATCATCAGCTTCCCCGGCGATCTGGCCAAGCCGGCGGCCGACGGCAGCATGGTGCGACTGGAGACACTGACGGCCCAGCAGCCCTGGCTGGCGCCGCTGACCCAGCAGATAGGCGCTCTGCAGCAGGGGGCTACCCTGGATCTGGCCGACGATGGCGTGCTGCATGAACCCGTGTTTGTCAGCCTGAGCCGGCTGCCGCAAACCGGCTGGACCCTGGGGCTGGTGGTGCCCAAGGCCCACATGACCGCGGTGGCGCGGCAGATGGGACTGTTCCTGCAGCTGAGCGTCGGGGCCACCCTGGCGGTGATGTTGCTGCTGGGGCTGCTGTTCTTCCGCGGCATCCTCTATAGCCTGGCTCGCACCACCAGCCAGATCCGGGCCTTGGCCAGCGGCAGTGCCGATCTCAACGAGCGGCTCTCCGTCCTGCATGCCGATGAGGTGGGGGCGCTGCGTCAGGCGGTGAACGATTATGCCGACAAGCTCAAGCAGCTGTTGCAGCGGGTGCAGGAGGCGGCCAGCGCCTTGCAGGTGGAAGCCGGCGAGCTGAACAGCTTCAGCACCAGCTTCATGCAGAAGGCCCAGGAGCTGCGGGACGAAAACACCATGTTGGCTACCGGCGCCCACGAGATGGGCGCCACCGCCCAGGAGGTGGCGCGCCATGCCCACGATACCCAGACCACGGTGGGTCAGATCCACGACGAGGTGAGACGCAGCGGCCAGGAGATGAGCCAGGTCATCGTCACCATGCAGCGGCTGGCGGAGGTGATAGGCCAGGCGCAGCAGGCCATCATTCAACTGGAGCAGGACAGCGGTCAGGTGAGCGGCATGCTGGAGATGATCCGCAGCATCGCCGATCAGACCAACCTGCTGGCGCTAAACGCCGCCATCGAGGCGGCCCGGGCTGGGGAGTCTGGTCGGGGCTTTGCGGTGGTGGCCGACGAGGTGCGCAGTCTGGCCGCCAAGAGCCAGCAGTCTGCGGTGGAGATAGAACAGGTGATCGCCCGGCTGCAGGCCACCTCCCGCCAGTCGGTCAGTGCCATGAGCCAGGGGCAAGCCGAGACCGACAAGGCGGTGACGGGCGCCCAGCAGACCCATCAGCACCTGCAGGCCGTGGTGGCGGATTTCGGTCAGATCACCGAGCGGGTGACCCAGATCGCCGTGGCGGCGGAGGAGCAGGACAGAGTGACCCAGGAGATGAGTCTGCAGCTGAGCAACCTCAATCAGCTGACCGACGGCAACGCCGACAACTCGGCCCAGCTCAAGCGCATGAGCGATATCCTGGCCGAGGTGGCCGGTCGGCTGACCCGGCTCAGCTAAGCTAAGCCGGCTCAACTAAGCCGGCTCAACCCAGCGGCGTGATGACGGGCTCGTCCTGTGGACGGGCCAGAAACTCCAGCAGGCCGTGTTCCCCAAGAGGCTGCGCGTAGTAGAAGCCCTGCAGGTAATGCACCCCCAGGGCCTTGAGAACCCGGGCCTGGGCATGGCTCTCCACCCCTTCGGCCACCACCTGATAGCCGAAGCTGTCGGCCATCTGCATCACCGCCTTGATGATCACCTGGCCGCTGTTATCCATGTTGCCGACGAAGGAGCGGTCGATCTTCACCAGATCCACCGCCAGGTGCTGCATCATGGACAAGGAGGAGTAACCGGTGCCGAAGTCATCGATGCACACCTTGACCCCCAGCTGATGCAGTTGGCGCAGGATCAGTGGTAGCCGCTCAGGATCCGAGGCCAGCAGGGATTCGGTGATCTCCAGATGCAGGCGATGGGGCGCCAGCGCGCTGTCGGCCAACACCTGGGTCAGCAGCTCGACAAAGGCGGCATCTTCGAGCTGTACCACAGAGACATTGACGCACAAGGCGATCTCGGCAGCCAGGTGACGCTGGGCAAAGGTGCAGGCCCGGCCCAGCACCCAGAGCCCCAGCCGGCGGATCTGACCGCTCTGCTCCGCCAGCGGGATAAACACATCCGGGGTGATCTCTTCGCCGTCCAGTTGCCAGCGCAGCAGGGCCTCCACGGCCACCACCTGTTCGCTGCGGGTCGCCACCAGGGGTTGGTAGCTCAGCAGCAGCTCCTGCCGGGTGATGGCCTCGTCCAACCGACTGCGCAGCTTGTGTTCCCGCCGGATCTGCTCGGCCAGCACATCGTTGAACAGCCCCAGCCGGCCCGGCGCCTGACGCTTTTGCTCGTACATGGCCATGTCGGCCAGCTGGATCAGCCCCTGGGCGGTGACGCCGTGTTCGGGAAACAGGGCCGTGCCCACAGTGGCGCCCAGCTTGAGGCTGTGGCCCTGGGCGGCGATGGGCTCGTTCAGCCGGGCAATCAAGCCGGCGACAAACTGCTCCAGTACCGGCAGCGAGGGGTAGGGGACGGCCAGGATAAACTCGTCACCCCCCCAGCGGCCCAGCTGGACGCCATCGGTCAGCTGTCGCAGCCGCTTGGCCACCTCCTGCAGCGCCAGATCGCCGTAGTCATGCCCCAGGGTGTCGTTGATCTTCTTGAAGCCATCCAGATCCACAAACAGCACCGCCAGGGGCGCCTGGCGCACGTTGTGCCACTGCAGCAGGGCCCGCAGGCTCTCCAAAAAGGCGCCGCGGTTGAGCAGGCCGGTCAGGGGATCCCGGTTGGACAAGAGGTAGATCTCCCGGGTGCGGATGGCCACCTTCTCCTCCAGCTCGCTCAGCAGCCGCTCGTGCTGATGCTTGAGGGCGATGGCATTGGCGGTAAAGTCGGCAGACTTCTTGGCGGTGTACATCAAGATGCCGCAGAAGAACAGGCCTATGCTGCCCAGCAGATGCTCATGGGGCAGCGGGGAGCGCATCAACAGCACAGAGTAGGGGCACAAGAGGATGAAGGTATAGGTCAGGGCCAATCCCTTGTGGCCGGCCAGGGCATTGGCGCCGCCGCCCGTCAGGGCCGCCACCACTATGATGCTGCTGGCCAGCTGCGGCTGGCTCGCCCCCGGATAGTAGTAGAGACAGAAGAAACACCACATCAGGGCGGTGAGCAGCAGACCGATGGCAAAATGGCGGATGGCACAGGGGGCGCAGCTGGGTTCCAACTGCAGACGCCGTCGCCAGTAATGGCTGAGCAGCAGGCGCAGCCCCAGCAGGCTGAGCATCAGGTACCACCAGCCTGTCTTGCTCAACGCCAGCGGCTGAGGGGCAAAGCCAAACGCCAGCACCCAGGCGGCCAGGGTGGAAATAAACAGCCCGGGATAGCTGTTGCCATACAGCAGCTGGGCCACATCCCGCTGGTACAGGGGTGAGTGCGCCTGATCCATGGAAGACTCCCTCTGGCAATGACAAGGGGGACATAGGGTGCTTGCACCTAGGCGGCAAGGGCGCTGGCCCTACACGCAAAGGGTGCTCGTACCTACGCTGTCACAATTGCCTCGGGCTGTAAATGAGCGATTGTTACTCGCTTGGCGCCCGCCCGAAAAATCGCTCGACGGTTATTTGATCCGGCCCCGCAGGGCCTTGGTGTCGCTGCGCCGGGACTTGCCTTCCAGGCGGCGCTGTTGTGAGGCTCGAGTGGGTTTGGTCGCCCGGCGGGCTTTTTGCACCTTGGCCACGCTCTGGATCAGGGCCTGCAACCGGTCGAGTGCCTCCAGGCGGTTCTGTTCCTGCTGGCGGTGGGTCTGGGCCTTGATGATGATGATGCCGTCGCTGCTGATGCGCTGATCCGACAGGGCCAGCAGCCGCTCCTTGTAAAAATCCGGCAGTGAGGAGGCGCGGATATCGAAGCGCAGGTGGATGGCGCTGGCCACCTTGTTGACGTTCTGCCCGCCGGCGCCCTGGGCGCGGATGGCGGTCAGTTCGATCTCGCTGTCAGGCAGCTGGACGTTGTGGGAGATATACAGCATGGTCGCAGGGTAGCAGCTGCCGGGGGCCGGGTACAGTGCCCACCGGCGCTTGGCGCCGGTAGCCGGCAGGGGTAAGCTCGAGCCGTATGGGTGATGCATCTGCTTAGGAGGCAAGGACGATGAGTCTGTTGATCGATCAGCTGGCCGAGCGGCAGATCCAGGCCGCCTTGGCGCAAGGTCAGCTGGATGCCCTGCCGGGCCGGGGGCAGCCCCTGCAGCTGGAGGACGACAGCGGGGTGCCCGAGGCCCTGCGGCTGGGCTATCGGCTGCTGAAAAACGCCGGCTATCTGCCGCCTGAGTTGCAACAGCGGCAGGAGGCCCTGGCCTTGTGTGATCTGCTGGCGCGCTGTCACGGGCCGGATGACGAGGCAGCCACCGAGCTGCTGCGCAGGCTACGCCAGCTGGAGTTGAAGCTGCGCATCAAGGGTCTGGATACCCGCTTCATCCATCGCTATCTGCAGTCGGCTCAGATGAAGCGTTGAGTCAGCGCCGAATTAGCCGCCCTGGATCTGACGGATCTTGAGGTAGAGGAACAACAGGCCGACGAGCAACACGCCGAGGACGAATCGGTTAGAGAGATATCGATAGCCACGAGTTTTTGCCGCTTCGGTGGTTAGTCGCGGATTTGCCGGGGGATCCTGGGGGACAGAAGGCTCTTCTTCATCCGGTATCCGCCGTCGAAGGGCCCCCCACAACTGCCAGGCCAGGCGATCCCCGCCCAGGGCATAGCCCAGAAACAGGCTTAAAAACAGACAGTAGCGATAGGGGGCATCATAGGCCAATTGCCAAGTGTGCAAGGCTATCCAGAGACCTACCGCCCCCACCATCAAGCGGAAGATCAGGGTGGGGAGCTTGTCTTGTTCTCTCATGGTGCGCCTTTGCATCCTGGCCTGGGGGAGTGCAGCGATGTTACTCAATCAGGCTGCATCCGGCTCTTCTTTTTGCGAGGTTGGGCTGACTGGGGGGCCGGGGCTGGGTGCAGCGCCGCTAACACGGCACCAATGCAACAGGGCGGAATCTCCGCCCTGTTGTCTTTACTGCGCAGGCCGTCTTAGGCAGACGCGTCTGCCGCGACCTTGGCCTGGCTGCTGGCGGCCACCACCTTGGGCTCACCACGCTGGGTGGCCGGGGTGCCGTACCAGTAGCCCAGCCCCATGAACACCACGCCGGAGAGGGTGTTGCCCAGGGTGACCCACAGCAGGTTGTAGCCGATGCCGGACAGGCTGTAGTCGGCGGTGTGGGCACCAAACCAGGCGAGGGCGAAGAGGGTCATGTTGGCGATGGAGTGCTCGTAGCCGGAGGCGATAAAGGCCAGCAGACACCACCAGATGGCGATGAACTTGGCGCTGCCTTCAACCCGCTGGCACATCCAGATGGCCAGGCAGACCAGCCAGTTACACAACATGCCCTTGGCGATCAGCACGCCGATGGGCATCTGGGTCTTGGCCAGGGCCACCTTGTGCAGCAGGCTGGTATCCACCGGCAGCAAGGTGCCGCCACCGGCCTGGAAGAACAGCCAGGCAACCAGCACGGAACCCAGCAGGTTACCGACCCAGGATTGCAGCAGTATGCTGCCGGCCTGGGCGCTGGAGAGCTTGCCGCGCTTGACGCCGAAGGTGAGGAACATGGTGTGGCCGGTGAACAGCTCGGCCCCGGCGATGATCACCAGGGTCAGGGCGATGCCGAAGGTGGCGCCCATCACCAGGGGACGGATGGCCGGATCCACCAGGTTGCCCAGGGTGAAGATGAGGATGATGCCGAGCCCCACGTAGGCCCCGGCCATCAGGCAGCCGATCCAGAAGGACAACGGGCTCTGGCTGGCGGTGCGCTGGATGCGCTCGGCGGTGGCGGCACACTTGCCAATGGTTTCCGTAAACATGCTTGCTCCTTGATGGTCTATTCAAAAAAAGGTTAACAACCGGGTTGTCGCTGTGGGGGCGGCTCAGGCCAGGGCCACCTCGACCCGATCGCCGTTGACCCGCACCGGGTAACTGGTGATGGAGAAGTCCGGGTTCTCCAGGCAGTGGCCGTCGCTCAGACGAAAATGCTGTTTCTTCAGCGGACTGGCCACCCAGAGCGCGCCGTCATGCTCGGCGATGAGGCCGCGGGAGAGCACGCTGGCCTGGGCGAAGGGATCTATGTTGTCCAGGGCGTAGAGGGTGGCCTCCTTGCTCGGGCGGAACAGGGCCAGCTGTTTACCCTGCACCAGGGCGCAGGCGCCGGTACCGGGACGCAGCGCCGTCAGGGCGCAAATGGAAATCCACTCTTGGGCTTGGCTCATCATGCTTCCTCCAGGCTGATGTTGTAGGTGGGGACCCGCTCGGCCGGCGAGGCCGGTCTGTGCTGGGCGCGCTCGGCGACAAACTGCACCAGGGGATCCCGGGCCGAATTGTTGATGAAGTGGGCGAAGCGGGCGTGCTGGCTGACATCCGCCACCGTCTGCTGCCATTCACAGGCATAGGCGTCCCGCAGTCGCGCCATGTCGGCCTCCAGCTCGGCCGCCAGGCCCAGACTGTCGTCGATGATCACCTGCTTGAGGTAATCCAGACCGCCCTCCAGGCTCTCCAGCCAGCTGGCGGTGCGCTGCAGCTTGTCGGCGGTGCGCACGTAAAACATCATGAAGCGGTCCAGGTATTGCAGCAGGCTGGCCTTGTCCAGATCGGCGGCCAGCAGATCCGCGTGGCGCGGCTTCATGCCGCCGTTGCCGCAGACATACAGGTTCCAGCCCTTGTCGGTGGCGATGATCCCCACGTCCTTGCCCTGGGCTTCGGCGCATTCCCGGGTACAGCCCGAGACGCCGAACTTCATCTTGTGGGGGGTGCGCAGCCCCTTGTAGCGGTGCTCCAGCTCCACCCCCAGGCCCACGCTGTCCTGCACGCCGAAGCGGCACCAGGTGCTGCCGACACAGGTCTTCACCATGCGCAGGGCCTTGGCATAGGCCTGGCCGGTTTCAAAACCGGCGTCGATCAGGCGGGCCCAGATGGCCGGCAGATCGTCCTTCTGGGCACCGAACAGGCCGATGCGCTGGGCGCCGGTGATCTTGGTGTACAGGCGGTAGTCCCGGGCCACCTCGGCCACGGCCATCAGCCCCTCCGGGGTCACTTCGCCACCGGCCATCCGCGGGATCACCGAGTAGGTGCCGTCCTTTTGCATGTTGCCCAGGAAGATATCGTTGGTGTCCTGCAGGCCGGTGAGATCCTCGCCCAGCACATAGTCGTTCCAGCAGGAGGCCAGAATGGAGCCGACCGTCGGCTTGCACACCTCGCAGCCGTAGCCTTGGCCATGCTTGGCGATGGCCTCCTCGAAGGTTTTGATGCCGCCGACCCGGATCAGGTGGTACAGCTCCTGGCGGGAGTAGGGGAAGTGGCCGCACAGGTGGTTCTTCACCTCGATGCCCTGCTTGGCCAGCTCGGCGTTAAGCACCTGGGTGATGAGGGGCACACAGCCGCCACAGCCGGTCCCGGCGCGGGTCTCGGCCTTGAGGGCCGCCAGCGTATGGTGACCGTCCGCCACCGCCTGGGCGATGCGCCCCTTGGTGACATCGAAGCAGGAGCAGATCTGGGCGCTTTCCGGCAGGGCATCCACCCCCAGCGTGGGCTTGGCGCCGGCGTAGGCGGGCAGGATCAGGCTGTCGGGGTGCGCGGGCAGCGGCAGATCGTTGAGGGCCATCTGCAACAGGTTGCCGTAATCCTCGGCATCCCCCACCAGCACGGCGCCCAGCAGGCGGCTGCCGTCTGCGCTTACCACGATTTTCTTGTAGACCCCGGCCTGGTCGTCCTGGAACACATAGCTGTGGCTGCCCGGGGTGCGGCCATGGGCGTCGCCGATGGAACCCACCGAGACCCCCAGCAGCTTGAGCTTGGCGCTCATGTCGGCGCCCTCGAAGCGGGCATCGCCGCCTAGCAGGCGATCCACCACCACCTGGGCCATCTTGTAGCCGGGAGCCACCAGGCCGAAGAAACGACCCTGCCAGGCGGCGCACTCGCCGATGGCGTAGATGGCCGGATCCGCGGTCTGGCAGTGATCGTCGATGAGGATGCCGCCGCGTTCGGCCACCGGCAGTCCACCGTAACGGGCCAGCGTATCCTGGGGCCGGATGCCGGTGGAGAAGACCACCAGATCCACCTCCAGCTGGCTGCCGTCGGCAAAGCAGAGGCGGTGGGCCGCCTGCTGGCCACCGTGCATCTGGATCTCCTGGGTGTTCTTGCCGGTGTGGACGGTCACGCCCATGGACTCAATCTTGCGGCGCAGCATCTGGCCGCCCTGACTGTCCAGCTGTTCGGCCATCAGCACGGGGGCGAACTCCACCACGTGGGTCTGCAGGCCCAGGGCCTTGAGGGCCCCGGCGGCTTCGAGGCCCAGCAGACCGCCACCGATCACCACCCCGGACTTGGCCTGCTTGGCGGCGCTGCGGATGGCCTTGAGATCTTCGATGGTGCGGTAGACGAAGCACTCGTGATGCTGGGCGCCCTGGATGGGCGGCACCCAGGGGTAGGAGCCGGTGGCCAGGATCAGGGTGTCATAGTCCAGCACCCGGCCTTGATTGGTATGGATCTGCTTGGCGGCGCGATCGACTTGCTTGACCGCCTCGCCCAGGTGCAGGGTGATGCCGTGCTTGTCATAGAAGCCGGGCTTCACCAGGGAGAGCTCTTCGCTGGTGTGATGGGAAAAGTAGGAGGAGAGGTGCACCCGGTCGTAGGCGGCTCTGGGTTCGGCCCCCAGCACGGTCACCTGGTAGGCCCCCGGCGCGCTGCGCTCGCACAGCTCCTCGATGAAGCGGTGGCCCACCATGCCGTTGCCCACCACCAGGATGCGCGGTGGCTGGCCGGCGTTATGCGTGCTTGCTTGCATTCAGACTCCCTAGGCCCGCAGGCCATGCTTAGTGTGTTTGGCGGCCCCGACTGCGGGACCGCACGCAATCAGTTCAGTGCCAGGGTCAGATCGCTGGCGGCCCGGCTGGCACAGGCCAGCACATAGCCCTGGGCCTGTTCTTCCGGGCTCAAGGGCAGGCTGCTCTGGCTGTGTACCTCGCCGGCGAGTACCCGGCACTTGCAGCTGCCGCACACCCCGGTGCGACAGGCCCCTATGATGGGCAGGCCCTCGCGCTCCAGTGCCGCCAGCAGGGGCTCGTCGCCCTGCAACGCCACCACCTTGTCGAAGGCGGGCACGGTTATCCTGTGCCCCTGAGCCTGGGGCGTCGGGTCTTGCGGCTGGGCGCCCAGATCGAAGGCCTCCTGATGGACCGGCAGGCCGGCGTAGCGGGGATGCGCCAGCAGGGCACGCACACCGGCCAGATAGCGATCCGAGCCGCACAGGAAGAACTCGACACCCTGCAGATCCGGCAACAGGGCCGCCAGGGTCTCGGCGCTGAGGCGACCCGGCAGGCCCGGCAGTTCGCTGGCGGGTTCGCTCAGCTGCAGGCTCAGGCGCAGTTGCCGGTGGCGGGCCGCCGTGTCCAGCAGCCAGGCCAGGGCGATGACCTCTTCCCGACGCTTGGCGCTGTGAATGAAATGGACTGTGCCGGCATAGTCGCTGGCCAGCAGAGCCCGGGTCATGGAGAGCATGGGGCTGATGCCGCTGCCACCGGAGAGCAGTACCACCTGATCCGGCAGGGTGGCGGGCAGGTGGAAGTGGCCCTGGGGCGGCTGGGCGCTGAGGGTCATGCCCGGTTGCAGCGCATCCAGCAGGTAGTTGGAGAGGCGCCCCCCCGCCACCCGCTTCACCGTGATGGCCAGCCGGTCGGTCTGGGCCGGGCTGGAGCTGATGGAGTAGGCCCGCTGCACCGGTTTGCCGGCCAGCTCGGTGCCGATCAGCAGGTATTGCCCGGGCAGGAAGGCAAACCGGCAGGGACTGGCCAGATCCTGCAGCACCAGGGTGGCGGCGGTGAGGGTATCGCCTTGCCAGGTTTCGGCCTGCTTGGCCACACAGGTCAGCTGCCGGCTGCCGGCGTGCCAGTGGGGGTGTTCCAGGGGATTCATGCTCATGCTCTTTGCTACATCGTTGGCTGGTGGGTTTGGGGGCGAGGTCGCCCCCAGCTACATCAACGCCGGCTGGGCCATCAGGCCGCCAGCATGTCGGCCAGATCCTGCTCCACGCTGCCGATGAGCTTGAGATCGAAATTCTCCTGCAAGAAGGCCAGCAGATTCGGGGTCAGGAAGCCCGGTACTGTGGGGCCGACCCGGATGCCCTTGATGCCCAAGGAGAGCAGGGTCAGCAGGATGACGATGGCCTTTTGCTCGAACCAGGAGAGCACCAGGGAGAGGGGCAGATCGTTGACCCCGCAGCCGAAGGCGTCAGCCAGGGCGATGGCCAGCTGGATGGCGGAGTAGGCGTCGTTGCACTGGCCCACATCCAGATAGCGGGGGATGCCGTTGATGTCGCCGTAGTCGAAGCTGTGGAAACGGAACTTGCCGCAGGCCAGGGTCAGGATCAGGCAGTCCTCCGGCACGGCCCGGGCCATGTCGGTGTAGTAGCTGCGTTCGGACTTGTCGCCGTCGCAACCGCCGATGAGGAAGAAGTGGCGGATATGGCCGGCCTTCACCTGGTCGATCACCGCCGGCGCCGCCGCCATCAGGGCGTTGCGGGCAAAGCCGGTGCTGGTGTAGGCGGGGATCTCGTCATGGGGGAAGCCGGCCAGGGACTGGGCCTTGGCGATCACGGTGGCAAAATCGTCCCCCTCGATGTGGCAGACTCCGGGCCAGCCGACGATGCTGCGGGTGAAGATGCGATCCCTGTACTGGCCGACATCGGGATTGATGATGCAGTTGGAGGTCATGACGATGGCGCCGGGGAAGGCGGCAAACTCCTTCTGCTGGTTCTGCCAGGCGGTGCCATAGTGCCCCACCAGATGGGGGTACTTGTTGAGTTCGGGGTAGGCGTGGGCCGGCAGCATCTCGCCATGGGTGTAGACCCGGATGCCGGTGCCGACGGTCTGCTCCAGGATCTTCTGCAGATCGTGCAGATCGTGGCCGGAGACCAGGATGGCCTGGCCCTTCACCGGCTTGATGTTGACCTGTACCGGGCTGGGGTGGCCGAAGGTGTCGGTCTCGCCCTTGTCCAGCAGCGCCATCACCTTGAAGTTCATCTGCCCGATGCGCATGGCACAGGCGATGAGCTCGTTCATATCCGCCGGATCCTGCCCCAGCCAGGCCATGATCTCGTGATACTCGGCGCCGATGGCATCGTCCTGCTCGCCCAGCACCCGGGCGTGTTCCATGTAGGCGGCGGCGCCCTTGAGGCCGTACAGGCAGAGCATGCGCAGCCCCAGGATATCCTCGCTCACCTGCTCCTTGCCCCGGTTGACGGCGGCGGTGGGGGCCCAGCTCAACAGGGCGGCCTTCTCACCGGTGAGCTCCACGGCGGCGGGGCCCGTCATGGCTTCGGGTTGCTGGCCCTGGGCCAGGCAGGCGGCTTCGTAACCCTCTTTGAGCTTGGCGCGGGCCTGCTGGGCCTCGCCGATGAAGGCCAGGATGCGCTCGGCATCGAAGTTGACGTTGGTCAGGGTGGCGAAGAAGGCCTGGCAGCTCCAGGCGTCGATGGCGCGGTCGACCAGGCCAAAGCGGCGGGCGGCCACTGCGTAGGCACTCACCCCTTGCAGCAGGTAGATGAGTACGTCTTGCAGATCGGAGACCTCGCCCGTCTTGCCGCACATGCCCATGGCATAGCTGCAGCCGGTGGCGACCGGGGTACGTATGGTGTGTTCACATTGCACGCAAAACATGGCGACTCCTTGCGATAAGACCGGATGACGGGTCGGTACCCGATGACGCACGGGCTATTACAAGGGGTGTGCCAACTATTTATGTTGTTATTATTCAATAAATTAGACTTTATCTGGTTGCGAGGTGAGTCAGAGTGACTCAGACGTTGACCGAGTCGAACTGACTCCCTTAGTCAATTTGACTCGGTGGCTGAGGCCGGTTCTCTGAGCTCGGCTATCTGTTGCCAGAGGGCCTCCACCCGTTCGGCATGGCGCCGGTAATAGGCCGGATTGAAGGGCAGGTAGTAATCCTTGGTCAGCAGGGGGGGAGTCAGCTTCTCGAACTGCCCCGGCCAGCTGGCGATGGCGGCGTCACCGGCTTCTTCCAGGGTGGTATAGGCACACAGTCGCCCCTTTTGTACCAGCCGCAGCAGTTGCTCGGGGCCATCCCCCGGGTGCAGGTTGAGTTGCCGCTCCGCCAGATATGAGCCGATGGACCAACCGGCGTTGTAGCCCACCCGGCAGTGACGGGGTTGCAGTTGTTCACCGTTCCAGCTGACGGCGGCTCCCTGCTTGCGGTAGAGCACATAGTTGAGGCGGGCCAGTCGGCGGGCCGGATCCAGTTTGCCGTCCCGCTGGGGATAGCGCAGCGTCTGGCCGCGTTCCGGCGTCCAGGAGTAGAAGAGGGCGGCATCCACCTCCCCGAGGGTCACATCGTGCAGCACCCGCAGGGTGGGCAGACGCTGCCAGTGGATCTGGCAACCCAGCCGGTGGGCCGCCAGATCCACCAGGGCAAAGCTCTCCCCCTGCGGGCCGGCGCTGGGCACATCCCGTTTGATATAGGGGGGAATGGGTTCGTCATTGTAGGCGATGGTCAGCCAACATTCTTGCGCCGGAAGGGGCGCCGACATCAGCAGTAACCAGCCGATGCGGCCGAGGCGGGAGGGAAGGACCATCAGGTTTGCTCCGGCGAACGAGAGTCTTGAGTATAGCCTTGGCACCGCCGTCGGGGCTGAGCCGCTGGTCGTGAGGCCCCTTGGTCTGCAAGGGTTTTCAAAATGTGACGGAATAGTTGAAAAAAACGCCAATTTTGTAAAAATAGCGAACCCGTAACGGCGCGGGGTCAGTAAAAACGAAAGCAAGAAAACAAAAACAAAAGGAAAGGTGGCGCGGATGAATGGCATGCCGACATGGAGCGGCCCTGAGGTCAAGAGCCGGGAGGCGCAGCTCGAGCAACAGCTGGCCCGGGTGCGCGCCGAGCTGGCCAACCTGCGCCAGGAAAACCGCCACCTGCTGGAGAAGCTCAACGCCGCCCTGGATGGCACCGGCATCTGCCTGTGGCAGGGGCTGGTACAAAGCGGCGAGCTGACGGTCTTCAACCTGCAGAACTTCGAGCAGGGCCAGATGGCGCCGCATTTTGATCTCTGGCAGGCCAAGCTGCATCCGGATGACAAGGCGCCCGCCCTGGCGCGCTACTTCGGTCACCTCGATGGTCTCTATCCGAGCTATGAAGCCAAGTATCGCACCCTGGGCCCTCACGGTGAGATCACCTGGCTGTGGGATAGAGGCCGGGTGGTGGAGTGGGATGCCCAGGGGCGGCCCTATCGCATCATGGGATCCCATATCGACATCACGGAGCAGATGGCCCAGCAGGCCCAGCTGGAAGAGCAGGCGCAGCTGGATCAGCTCACCGGTCTGTACAACCGCCATACCTTTACCCGTCTCACCCGTCAGCGCCTGGCCTTGGGGGGCCGCGGCGCCCTGCTGTTTATCGATCTGGATGACTTCAAGGCCATCAACGATCGCTTCGGCCACCCCTGCGGGGATGCGGTGCTCAGTCAGGTGGGGCAGTGGCTTTGCTGCCGCCTGCCAACGGGCTCCCTGTACGGCCGCTACGGCGGGGATGAATTTGTCGCCTACGTGCCTGGCCTCACGCCACCTCAGGCGGAGGCGCTGCTCTCTCGCCTGCTGGCGGAGCGGCCTCAGTATCCGACGGAGCTGGGGGATTGCCGCCCCGTGGGGCTGAGCATCGGCGGTTGCTGCTGGCAGCAGGCGCCGGGATTCGAACAGGCGCTGGCGTCGGCGGATAGGGCCATGTATCAGGCCAAACAACAGGGCAAGCGCGGCTTCTGGCTGGATTGCTTGTAAGAGGGTGAGGCCAGGGGGGCCATCAAGCGCCTGCCAGGTGCAGGCACTTGGTCTTTTTGGCCGGGATAAGCGGCCGGTTATCCGGCACTAACTGGCCAGCCCCAGCCGCTTGGCCAGCCGGTTGAGGTTGGCCCTGTCCAGCTGCAATGCCCGGGCGGCGGCACTCCAGTTACCCTCATGGCGGGCCAGCGCCTGTTCAATCAGCTGCCGCTGATACTGTTCCACCGCGTCCCGCAATCCCGGCAGGTTGTTGACCCGCTGGGCGTCAGGCATCGGCTGAGGGGCAAGGGTGCCGGCAGACAGCCCCAGATGCGGTAACCGGATCAGGGGGCGCGTCGGCTCTTGCTGGGCCGCCTTGAGGCTGGCGCGCAGCAGCAGGTGTTCCAATTCCCGCACATTGCCGGGCCAGTCATATTGATGCAGGGCCGCCAGCGCCTCCGGATGCAGGCCCACCGGCGCCACCCCCAGACGGCTGCGGGCCTGTTGCAGAAAATAGCCGCACAGGTGATCCAGGTCTTCTAGGTGGGCGCGCAGGGGCGGCACGGCGATGGGGTAGACCTTGAGCCTGTGATAGAGGTCGGCGCGAAAGCGGCCGGCGTCCACCTCCTGGGCCAGATCCCGGTTGGTGGCGGCGATGAGCCGCACGTTCACCCGTTTGAGCTTGTCGGACCCCACTCTTTGTATCTCCCCCTGTTGCAGGGCGCGCAGTAGCTTGGCCTGCAGCGCCAGGGGCAGCTCGCCGATTTCGTCCAGGAACAGGGTGCCGCCATCGGCCAGTTCAAATTTGCCGGCCCGCTCGCTCACCGCGCCGGTGAAGGCCCCCTTGCAATGACCGAACAGTTCGCTCTCGGCGATGGACTCGGGCAGGGCGGCACAGTTGAGGTGCACCAGGGCCTGATCGGCGCGCCGGGACTGGGCATGCAGGGTGCGGGCCACCAGCTCCTTGCCGGTGCCGGTTTCCCCAGTGATGAGCACCGCCAGATCCGTGCTGGCCACCAGGCGGATCTCCTGGCGCAGACGCTGCAGCACCGGACTCTGTCCCACCAGTTCCCCTTCCCGTTGGCGAGCTTCTTGCACGAGCTCCTGGGCAAGCGCCTGCTGTTGTGCCTTGGCCTGCTCCAGGCTGTGGAGCAGGGCCACGTTGCGCAAGGTGGCGGCAGCCAGGGCGGCAAAGGCGGCCACCGTCATGTCATCCACAGTGTCAAACACCCCCGGCGTCAGGGCATCCAGGGTCAAGGCGCCCACCAGCTGGTGATCCACATACAGGCTGCAGCCCATGCAGGCATGCACGTCGGCCCGGCGCTCCGGATCGATGGCCAGCCAGCCGTCGAAGGGATCCGGCAGATCCGTGTCGTCGGGAAAGCGGACCGGCTCCCGGCTGGCCAGGATGGCGGCCAGGCGGGGATGTTCGCTGGGGCGAAACTGGTGGCCGATGAGCTCGGGGGCCAGGCCCTGCAGGGCCACGGGAACCAGGATACCGTCCCGTAGCTGCAGCAAGGAGACGGCATCACAGGGCAGCACCTCGCAGATGGCCTGTACCAGCCGGCGAAACTGCAGCTCGCCGGGCATGGAGGTGGACAGGCCGACGGCGATTTTAAGCCAGGCGTGATCGCGGAGGGGGGCAGGTGTCATAGGCGGTCATGGCAGACAAAACGCCATGCTACAAAAAATGACTGGCGAAGGCATCTTTTGCCTTGGCCGACCGGTGGTAGCTGAAAGCCTTGTCTTACGATTTTGCGAATGGGATCAAGGCTTGCCAAGCTGTTGTCATCTGTGTGTGGTAGAAGCCTGCTATTCACGGCATTATCGAAAAGAAAACATCATAAAAACAAAAACCGGCTGGATGCCTGTAAAGTTAGGGACAGTAGCTATGCCCTCCACCATACCGCTGAAAACCTACCATCCCCTGCCGTTGGCGGAGGTGTTGAAGGGGCGTCATCCGGCGCTGTTGTTAGGCCTCTGGTTAGCCAGCCTGCTGGCCAGCGTGGGCCTGGGGGTGGCCTGCGTGGCGCAAAACTGGTCGGGTCTACCCCTGCGTCTGGGGGGCGCCGAGCTGTACCTGACCCTCTATCCACCGCTCATCATCAATACCCTCTGGCTGTTTTGGTTTGGCTTTTGGTGGGCGGCGATTCCCACCTATCTGGCCACCCTGGTGCTGGCGCTGTTTGCCGGCATGCCGGTCTGGTGGGCGTTGGCGTTTGCCTGTTCGGACGTCATCGGCTTCATGGTGCAGCTGATGGTGTTTCGCGCCAGTCAGGTGCCCTATCACCTACGCAGTGTCCAGTCTGTGCTGCTGTTTATCCTGGCGGCCTTCCTGGCTGCAGTGTTCAGCTCCATCGGCGCCTTTATCTGGGTCTATGCCAACCATCTGCCCTCGGCGCAATTTTTCGCCATCTGGCAGGGCTGGTGGCTGGGGGCCTTGCTGCAGAACCTGCTGTTGGTGGCCCCCCTGCTCTGGCTGGGATCCGGGCTGGTGATGCGCTGGCGCACTACGTTTTATCCCTGTCCGGCCCGGCCGATGCCGGACCGCCGACAGGTGGTGGTGAGCCTGGCCACCATGGCCGGCGGTGTCTACCTCTTTCTCTACTTCTCCTATGCCTTAAGTCGCAGCGCCATCATCCCCACCACCCCGCCCATCGATCCCGTCTGGTCTTATGCCTTGCAGCAGATGTCCGAATCCGTGCTGGTGGTCTACTGTGCCCTGGGTCTGCTGCTGCTGGGGCTGAGCGTCATCGCCTACCAGTTTTTCGGCTACTGGACCGCCCACCTGGAGTTGGCGGCGGAGGAGGCGCGGCAGGCCAATGCTGCCAAGTCCCAGTTTCTGGCGCGCATGAGCCACGAGATCCGCACGCCGCTCAACGCCATCATAGGGCTGACCCGCCTGGCGCTGCGCACCATACTCACCCGCAGCCAGCGGGATTACCTGGATAAGGTGCGGCTCTCCGGTGAGTTGTTGCTGGGGGTGGTCAACGATCTGCTGGACTTTTCCAAGATCGAGGCGGGCGAGATGTCGCTGGACTGTGAGCCGTTTGAGCTGCAGGAGGTGCTGCAGCGGGTCAGTGCCATCATGGCTGCCCGGGCGGACGAGAAGCAGCTGGAGCTTCTGTTTGATGTGGAGCCTGGCTTGCCCACCACCCTGTATGGCGACGGTTTTCGTCTGGGGCAGGTGATGATCAACCTGCTGAACAACGCCATCAAGTTCAGTGATGCCGGCGAGGTGGTGCTGAGCATTCATGCCCTGCTGCGTCAGCCCGATTCGGTCACCCTGCGTTTCGAGGTGCGGGATAAGGGCATCGGCATCAGCCAGGCGGAGTTGCCCCGGCTGTTCCGTCCCTTCAGTCAGCTCAACGAGAGCATGGATCGCCGCCATGGCGGCACCGGCCTGGGGCTGTCCATCTGCAAATACCTGGTGGAGAAGATGGGGGGCCGTATCGGCGTCTCCAGCCAGCCTGGGCAAGGCAGCTGTTTCTATTTCGAGCTGCCGTTTCGCACCGATGAGGCCAGCGAGCCGGCCCCGCCGCTGTTACCCCAGCTGCGTGGCCGGCGGGTGCTGCTGGTGCAGGACGGGGTTCTGGGACCGCGTCTGATGCAGGCCATGCTGCAGCGCCTGGGACTGGTGGTGGAGCACCTGGCCGAGTCGGAGGGCGTGATCGCCCGGCTGACGGATGGCGAGCGGCCAGGGTTTGATCTCGTGCTGCTGGCGGAGCAGGTCAATGCCGTACCGGGCCATGTCCTGCTGCGCCAGATCCGCGCCTGTCCCCAGGGCTCCTGGCTGCCGGTGGTGATGCTGGTCTCCATCTCCGGCAGGGAGAGTCTGCTCAAGGAAGCCGATAACCTAGCGATCCGTCACTTTCTGCTCAAGCCGGTGAACCTGTCGGTGCTGCTGGATGTGCTGCAGGAGGCCTTGTGTGACATTCGGGCCATGCGGGAAGATGCACCCGCTCCTAGCCCCTGGCAGGGGCTGCAAGGTCAACGCATCCTGGTGGTGGATGACAATGCCATCAATCGCCAGATAGTCGAGGAGTTGCTGGGAGCCGACGGTGCCACCTTATTGTCGGCCGCTGGTGGCGAGGAGGCCCTGGCCCTGTTGGCGCAGCAGCCGGTGGATCTGGTGTTGATGGATGTGCAGATGCCGGGCATGGATGGCCTGACCGCCACCCGGCTATTGCGCCAGCGGGGCTTTGCTGGGCCCATCATCGCCATGACGGCCCATGCCATGGCCGAAGATCGCCTGGTCTGTCTGGAGGCCGGCATGAACGATCATCTGGCCAAGCCGTTCGAACCGGAACAGCTCAACCGCCTGTTGCAGCGCTGGTTGCCCCAGTCCCAACCTGCGGCGACGGGGGCCGAGACCACGGTTTCGGACGAGACGCTGGCGTTGGCCTGGTTCGAGGAGCCCGCCGCCCTGGAGGCCTTGCGCAGTGTTGGCGTGGATCCCAAGCTGGGCCTGCGCCGCGTCGGTCAGCGGCGGCCCTTGTATCGACGGGTGGTGGAGCGTTTCATCCAGGAAGAGGCCGGTCTGGCGGAACAGTTGCGCTTCCTGGCGCGGCAGCAAAAGCGCGAGGCGCTGCAACAAAGGCTGCATAACCTCAAATCCCTGGCGGGCTACCTGGGGGCCGAAGGGGTGCAAAGTCGCAGTGCCGAGCTGGAGGGGCAGCTGCGGGCGGGTCATCTGCTCGAGGGGGAGGTGGGGGTGCAACTGGAGCTGCTCTCCCGTCATCTGGAGAAGGTCATGGGGGTGCTGCGCAGCCATTGCCCCTTGTCTGCCGATACGCCACCGGAGGCGACCTGCGTCCCCCGTGAGGGGGTTCGCCTGCTCATCGTGGATGACGAGGCGGTACATCGGGAGGTGCTGGCGGATCTGCTCTCCGGCGAAGGCGAACTGCTGATGGCCAGTGACGGCGCTCGGGCCATGGCGCTGGCGCAGACTCAGCAGCCGGATCTTATCCTGCTGGACATGATGATGCCGGACATGAGCGGGGCCGAGGTGCTCAAGCAGCTCAAGGAGAATCCGCTGACCCGGGCCATTCCGGTGATCATCATCTCTGGGCTGGACGCCATTGAGGATGAGGAGCAGGGGCTGGCCCTGGGCGCCTGTGATTACATCATCAAGCCCTTCCATCCCAACATCGCCTGTGCCCGGGTGCGGAACGCCCTGCGCATGGCCCAGCAGCGGGCCTTGCTGGAGCAGCTGGCCCATGTGGACAGCCTGACGCAATTGCCCAACCGGCGGCGCTGCGAGACGGTGCTGGAGGAGGAGTGGTTGCGCTGTGCCAGACAGCAGGTACCGCTGTCGGTGGCGGTGGTGGATATCGATCACTTCAAGCGGATCAATGACAGTTTTGGCCATGCCCGTGGTGATGATGTGTTGCGGCGGGTGGCGCAGCAGATGAGCCGCCTGCTCAATCGCCCAGGGGATCTGGTGGCGCGCTATGGTGGCGAGGAATTTGTGCTGGTGATGCCGCAGACCGAGGCGTCAGGTGCCCAGCAGTTGGCGGAGCAGCTGCGGCAGCTGGTGGCCCAGCAACAGGAGAGTTCCCCCACCGGACTGACGATGGCCGTGACCGTCAGCATTGGTGGCGCGACACAGATTCCGGATGCCAGCCACGGCTATGCCAGCTTGCTGGAGGAGGCGGATCGCATGTTGTATCAGGCCAAGCAGGCTGGACGGGATCAAGTGGCTTGGCACGAGCGACAACTTGTGCTGTAGTGGGACTCAACTGTCCCCATTTCTTATTTACACAGGGAGTGTGCATTAGATGAACAAGGTGAAAGGCATTCTGTGTCTGCTGGGGCTGGTGTCATCCGGTTGTATCTGGTCTTCTTCCAGCGATCTGGTACTGGGTTCCATCCCCGGTGTCAGCCAGCTTTACTCCTATCCCAACAACTGTACCGAGATCTGCTACCAACCCATGAGCCTGGAGCAGACGGTGGCCCATTATCTTAACCAGAGCCTGCAGCGCGATGGCTATGCGGGCCAGGTGAAGGTGCGTCTGGAGGACGGCCAGGTGAAGGTGCAGTTCCCCGACGCAGTACCGGCGGATTATGGTACCCGTGTCATGGCGTTCCTGGGGATGGGCCAGTCCGCGCTGACGGCGGCTCAGCAGCTGAATGAGGCCCATGTCTGGGCCTACAACTGGCGCTTCTTCCTGCCCCATGGCATGGCGCTGGAGAATCACCATTCGGTGCAGTTGCTGCATTTCCCACCCGATGACTCCCTGATGCAGGCCCAGGATTACCTCAAGTCCAAGACCACGGATCGCTGGGCGGCCCTGTTGACCTTGAATGGGGTGCCGGCCGAGCAGACGCCCGCCTACCAGACCATCATAGATCTGGCGCCGGTGGCGGCCCCGGCCAACGTCGGCAGCAAGCTGGCGCCCACCTATGTCGCCTTCACCCCCTATGTCAAAGGCATGATACAGCAGTGGAGTCAGATGCCGCAGGATGGGCAGAGTTACCCCATGGTGGCCTTTGGTCAGCCGGTGCGTCAGTGGTTGGTGCAAAGCTACGGGCAGCAATTCCAATATGCGGGGGCGGCCAAGGGCAAGGCCTTCGCCACCCTGGATCTGGGGGCGCTGGATGTGGGCGGGCGCCAGGTCGCCGTGCTGGGGGCCAATCACCCCAGCCAGATCTGGTATGCCGCCGATCCCGATGAATATGGCGGTGATAGTACCAAGGCGGACAAGATCGGCATCCAGGTCATGGGCCAGGATCTGGTGGCATCTTGCTGGCAGGCGGGGATGGGGGCCAAACCCGGCTCGGACCCGGCAACCCAATTACAGCAGTGTCAACAGCGCTGGCCGGTGGGCTCCGCGGCGGTCTGTGAGCAGTTTTATCAGAGCATACGCCAGCTCAACCCCAGTGAGGCGGCGGAGCGCTGTCAGGCACCGGGCTGATCCAGGGGTTCCTCTTCCTCGTCATACTGCGCTTGCGTCGGCGAGCCGGCACTGACCGGCTCGCCGATGACAATGGCTTCTCCCAGAAACTTGGGTTCCTTCTCCAGCACATAGACATCCAGCAGGCACTTAAAGCGGGCCAGCACCTCCCGCAGGCGGGTGCGGAGATCCAGCATGGTGGCCACGTCCTTGGCGTTGTAGCCGATCACCTCCAGACCATGCTGGCGAGCCAGGTAGATGGCTCTTTCGTTGTGAAATGGTTGGGAGACCACGGTGAAGCGCTGCTGGCCGAACACCTCAGCCGCCCGGACAACCGAGTCCAGGGTACGGAAGCCGGCATAGTCGCTATAGATGAAGCGGGCCGGGATCCCCTCCTTGAGCAGGGCCCGGCGCATCTCGCGCGGTTCGTTGTAGCGCAGGGTGGCGTTATCGCCGGAGACCAGAAAATAGGTGGCCTTGCCCTGCCGGTAGAGTTCGCCGGCGGCGTGGATCCGGTTTTCGAAATAGGGATTGGGTTTGCCTGGGGCTAGGTAGCGGGCGGTGCCCAGGATCAGGGCCACCCTGTTGTAGGGGATCTGGCTGACATCGTCATAGGTATAGCGGTGGCTGAGCCCCACCTGGTAGTAAGAAAAGGCCAGCAAGCCCCCCAGAAGGAGCAGCAGTAGCCCCAGGCTCCAGCGCAACGGCCGGCTGAGCAGACAGGACAGCAGACGGGATGGACTCTTGAACAAGGGCGTGAACACTTGGGCGACAGACGGAGTGCCAGTGTAGCATGCCGGTGCCATGGGCCAAGGGTTGAAATCACAGCTTGGACTCGCTTGTCTCCATGATTTTGCCGGCCAACCAGGCCTGCAGGCGGGGCAGGGGCAAGGGGGGCGAGAAGAGGTAGCCTTGCATCAGTGTGCCTCCCAGCTCCAGCAGCCGTTGACGCTGAGCCTGGGTTTCCACCCCTTCGATGATCACCGCCATCTGCAGGGTCTGCCCCAGGGATAGGATGGCGCGCACTATGCGTTCATCGCCCTGCTCCAGGCGTGCCAGGAAGCAGCGATCCATCTTCAGGGTCGTCACCGGCATCTCCTGTAGCCGCGCCAAGGAGGAGTAGCCGGTGCCAAAGTCATCCAGGTGGATGGCAAAGCCCGCTGCCACCAGACGCTCAAGCTGTCGCTTGACCTTGTCATGATCGTTGGCAAACAGGCTCTCGGTCAGCTCCATGTGAATGGCTTCACGGGGGAGGGCGGCGTCATCTGCCTGCTGGCTCAGTACCTCCACCAGATCCTCCTGCAGTAATTGCAGCACCGACAGGTTGATGTTGAGGGTCAGGTTCGGCAACTGACGCCGCAGGGCCGGCAGACTGGCGATGGCTTGCCCGGCGATCCACATGCCCAGCTCGCCAATCAGGCCCGCCTCCTCGGCAATCGGAATAAATTCTGTCGGCGGGCAATAGCCCTCAGCCCTGGGCCAGCGGGCCAAGGCCTCCACCATCAGCGGCTGGCCGGTTTGGGCATCCACAATCGGTTGGTACCAGACCTCCAACTCCTCATCTTTAATGGCCTGACGCAGGGCCTGTTCGATGCGCAGCCGATGGCTGATGGCCTGATGCAGGCAGGGATCGAAGGTATGGCTGCTGCCCTTGCGCTGACGCTTGGCCTGATACATGGCCAGATCCGCATTGCGGATCAGCTCCTCGGCGCGCAGCTCTGTTTGCTGGTAGGCGATGCCGATGGAGCCGCTGATGCGCAGAGGGGCGGCGCCCAGGTTGATGGGCAAGGCGATCTGTTGCAGCAGCCGCTCAGCCAGTTGCTCGGCACGCCCCCCACCCTCGGGCAGCAGACACAAGAAGGCAAATTCGTCACCGCCCAGACGCACCAGCACATCCGAGGTGCGGGCCACAGCGCGCAGTCGCTGGGCGACCGTGATGAGCAGGGCATCCCCCTGGTGATGGCCCAGGCTGTCGTTGATCAGTTTGAAACCATCCAGATCCAGCATCATCAGGGCTACCTGCAGCTCAGGATGGCGTTGCATCAAGCCGGCATAGCGTTGCAGCACCTCGGTAAAGTATTTGCGGTTGCCCAGGCCCGTCAGCGGGTCGTGCCGAGCCTCATCGTAGAGATCCCGATGGGCGTGGTGGATCTGGCTGACCATGTTATTCAACGAGATGGCCAGGTGGTCCAACTCATCGTTGCCCTGGACCGGCCAGCGAGGCAGCGAGGCCCTCTGCTCGTCGGTCCGTCGGCGGGCCAGATGAGAGAATTGACTCAGGCGGCGCATCACCAGCCGATCAAACAGCACGGCAGACATGCCGCAAGCCACCAGGGACAAGAGGATGGAGTTGCCGATCAGCAGTTGTTGCCAGAGGCTCAGCTGATCCGACAGTTGAGGGGGTTGCTCCAGCCGCAGGTCAATCTGTTCAGGGTTGTAGCGATCGGGCAGCACCTGGTGGCTGAACAGCCAATCGTCTGGGATCTGGACCGGCTGATTGGCCGGTGTGAACTGGATGGGTAGCTTGAGCAGTTGTCGCAGGTTGTCCTGGCGTCCCGGTGTCAGGCGCTGCCCCATCACCAGCCAGCCTCGGGGGGCTTGTTGGCTCTGACTGTCGAGAATGGGGTGGATGGCAAACAGTATTGGGTGTGCTCCCTCCCAGCCGGTGAGCAGGCCGCCTTGCCGGGGGCTAAGTTCAAAGTAGCGGGTTAACAGCGCCTGCGTCTGTTGCCAGAGCGCACTGTTTGCCTGCAGCGGATGGAGTTGTTCTTCCTCGCCTTGATAGTCAAGACTCTGCATCAGCTGCTGCTTGGCATCGATAAACAGCACATAGTCCACCGACAGATTAGCCAGGTAGTCCGGCTGATAGTTGGCTTCCAGATAACCGGGAGCGGCTGAGGCCATATAGTCCCAGGTGTCGTCCCACACTGCGTAGTCCACCACATGGCTCAACAGGTTGCGCTGTTCGGTCTCCAGCAGCAGTGCCGCCCGTTCCAGATCGGACTCAATGTTGTGGCGCTCGTATTGCTGGGCACTTTGCTGCAGCAGATGGCTGCTGCTCCAGTAGCTCAACGCCGCCGCCATCGCCACCAGCAGTAGCAGGTAGAGCAGACTTCTGCTTCTCAGACTGTCGGGGGCCAGGCTCATGGGCTGCTCCGTGCCATTCGGGCCAGGCCCGTTCCAAGGAGTAATTTGAGCATAGGCAGGCGGACGCCGGGCTGCCAAAGGGGATGGAAAGACAAACAAAAAGCGCAAGGTGGAATGCCTTGCGCTTTGGGTATCACGGCGGGACAGCGCTTACTTCACTTCCTTGCCCTGGGCCTGCATATCCGCATGGTAGGAGGAGCGGACGAAGGGGCCGCAGGCGGCGTGGGTGAAGCCCAGATCCAGGGCGATCTGCTTGAGTTCGTCGAACTCGTGGGGCGGCACGTAGCGCTTCACCGGCAGGTGGTGGCGGCTCGGCTGCAGATACTGCCCCAGGGTCAGCATGGTGACACCGTGGGCCCGCAGATCCTTGAGCACCTGGACTATCTCCTCGTTGGTCTCCCCCAGGCCCATCATCAGGCCGGACTTGGTCGGCATGTCGGGATGCAGCTCGCCCATGCGCTTGAGCAGGTCCAGCGACCACTGGTAGTCGGCGCCGGGCCTGGCGATGCGGTACAGCCGCGGGGCGGTTTCCAGGTTGTGGTTGAACACATCCGGCGGATTATCCTTGAGGATCTCCAGCGCCGTGTCCATGCGACCGCGAAAATCCGGGGTCAGGGTCTCGATGCGGGTGTTGGGGGACTCGCGGCGGATGGCGCTGATGCAGTCGGCAAAGTGCTGGGCACCGCCGTCCCGCAGATCGTCCCGGTCCACCGAGGTGATCACCACGTACTTCAAGGCCATCTCGGCGATGGTCTTGGCCAGCTTCTCCGGCTCTTCGGCATCCGGTGCCAATGGGCGGCCGTGGGCCACGTCGCAGAAGGGGCAGCGACGGGTGCAGATGGCGCCCAAAATCATGAAGGTGGCGGTGCCGTGGTTGAAGCACTCCGCCAGGTTGGGGCAAGAGGCTTCCTCGCAGACCGAGTGCAGCTTGTTCTTGCGCATGATGTTCTTGACGTTCTGGATCTTGTCGCTGCTGGCGGGCAGGCGGATGCGCATCCAGTCCGGCTTCGGCAGCACGGGCTCGTCGGCATCGGGCATGAACTTGACCGGGATCAGGGCCATCTTGTCGGCATCGCGCAGCTTGACGCCGGGCTCCATGCGGGTGGGTTTGCTCATGGGGTTTCCTCGTGCAGTTCAGTCCAACGGGGCCGGGCCAGCTGTTGGCTCAGGGCCTTGAGCAGCCGTGGGGCGGCTTCGCTCACACTCTGTGGCCCGCCCAGATCGGCGCATTGGGTCATGGCCAGGCCGGCGTAGCCACAGGGGTTGATGTCCAGGAAGGGGCGCAGGTCCATGTTGACGTTGAGCGCCAGACCATGGAACGAGCAGCCGCGCCGGATACGCAGCCCCAGGGAGGCGATCTTGGCGCCGTTCACGTAGACGCCGGGGGCGTCGGGTTTGGCGGCGGCCTGGATGCCGTCTTCGGCCAGCAGCGCTATCACCGCCTGCTCCATGCAGGTCACCAGATGGCGTACACCGTACTCCTGGCGGCGGACATCCAGCAGCAGGTAGGCGATGAGTTGCCCCGGGCCGTGATAGGTGATCTGGCCACCGCGGTCGCTCTGGACCACGGGGATCTGGGTGCGCTGCAGCAGGTGTTCGGCCTTGCCGGCCTGGCCCTGAGTGTAGACGGGGTCATGTTCCAGCAGCCAGATCTCGTCAGGGGTATCGCTGTCGCGCTCATTGGTGAAACGCTGCATCGCCTGCCAGGTGTCCAGATAGGGACGCCGGCCCAGGAAACGCACGATGAGATCCTGCTGCAAGAATGTTGCCTCTGTGTTAACGCTGAGCGGCCATTATAGCCACCGGCGTTGTTTTTGCCAGCGTGAAGGGGATCACAGTACGTAGCGTACCAGCTCCAGCTTGCCCAATTCGGTGTAGAGGGTTTCCAGCTGGATTTTGCTGGTGGCGGTGACGGTGACGCTGACCGAATGATAGTTGCCCTTGGCACTGGGCTTGATGGTGGGGCTGTAGTCGCCGGGGGCATGTTGCTGCAGCACGGCGATCACCTGCTCCACCAGGGCGGGATCGGCGATCCCCAGCACCTTGAAGGGAAACTGGCAGGGGAACTCGAGCAGCTCGTCAAATTTGGTATTCAGGGACATAGTGTTTCTCGGTGTACGCAGCGCTCCCGGCCTGAGCCGGGAGCGCCTGGATGTTAACTGAACAGACGCTGGAAGAGCAGCAGCAGGTAATCCCACAGCCGGCTGAACAGGCTGCCTTCCTCCACGCTTTCCAGGGCCACCAGCGGATAGCTGGCCAGCTCCTTGTCGTCGCTCTTGAGGTAGATGGTGCCCACCACGTCGCCCTGCTTGATGGGGGCGTTGAGCTGGCCATTCAACTGGAACTCCGCCTTCATCTTGCTGGCCTGACCACGGGGGACGATCACGCTGATCTCCTGGGCGGTACCCAGCTTGATCTCGCTCTTGTCACCCATCCAGATCCGCTGGCTGGTCAGCTCGGCACCCGCCTTGTAGGGGGTGAGGTTCTGATAGAAGCGGAAGCCATAGGTCAGCAGCTTCTTGCTGTCTTCGGCCCGTTCCCGTTCGGAGTTGGCACCCAGCACCACGGAGATCAGACGCATGTTATCCGGGCCGGGGGCGGAGGCCACCAGGTTGTAGCCTACCTCGCTGACGTGGCCGGTCTTGATGCCGTCCACCGGCAGGCTCTTGTCCCACAGCAGCTTGTTGCGGTTGTGCTGACGGATGCCGTTGAAGGTGAACTCCTTCTGGGAGTAGATGGCGTACTCGTCCGGCAGATCCCGGATCAGGGCCCGGCCCAGCAGGGCCATGTCGTAGGCGCTGGAGTAGTGGTTGTCGTCATACAGGCCATGGGCGTTGACGAAGTGGCTCTCCTTCATGCCCAGCTTGGCGGCCCACTGGTTCATCAGGCTGGCGAAGGAGTCTTCGGAACCGGCAATGTGCTCGGCCATGGCGATACAGGCGTCATTGCCGGACTGGATGATGATGCCCTTGTTGAGGTTATCCACGCTGACCTGCTTGCCCACCTCGATGAACATCTTGGAGGAGTCGGAATAGTTCTTCGACCAGGCGTTCTGGCTGATGGTCACCATGTCAGTGGGCTTGATGTTACCGGCCTTCAGCTCCTGGCCGATGATGTAGGAGGTCATCATCTTGGTCAGGCTGGCCGGCGGCAGTCGCTCGTGTTCGTTAGCGCCAAACAGCACCTGGCCTGTGTGGTAGTCCATCAGCAGGTAGGCCTTGGCGGCCAGTTGGGGCGGTGCCGGAATGGCCACCGGGATGGAAGGTGTCGGATCCGGCAGCGGACTCGGATCCGGGGTCGGCGCGGTGGTAGATTCGGCCAGCACGGCGCCGCTAACGGCCACGGCGACGCTCAGCAGAAGGGTTTTCGCCAGTTTCAACTTCATCATCCTTATCTGTGTGGTGAATGAGAGCCCGGGTCGGGGCGACGGGCCGATACTATAACAAACAGGGGCCCCCCTGGCAGCCCCTGTGAGCGGGATCAAGTTATGGCTAGTTAATAAAGAAGGCCTGCCGGTAACCATCCTGCCGCAGTGTGCTGAGCATCTTCTCCGCCTGGGCTCGCTCCAGCGGGCCCAGCTGTAAGCGGTAGACGGGCTCGGCGCTGACCACCTTGAACGGCATGCCGTACTGGCGCTGCAGCTGGGCGGCGGTGGCGTTGGCCTTGTCCGATGAGGCGGTGGCCATCAGTTGGATGGTGCGGGCCTCGTGGCGGGCCAGGATTTCGGCGGCATTGGCCGGTGCCGGCACCTTGATAAGATCCAGGCGTACCCGAGCGGTACCCGGTGCCACCACCCCCAGCTTGGTGGCGGCGCCAAAGGAGAGATCCAGGATGCGGTTGTCGTGGAAGGGGCCGCGATCGTTGACCCGCACTATCAATGACTTGCCGTTATCTAGGTTGGTAACCTTGACATAGGAGGGCAGGGGCAGGTTCTTGTGGGCGGCGGAGAGGCTGGCCTGATCGTAACGCTCGCCGTTGGAGGTATTGAGGCCATGAAAGCCCGGCCCGTACCAGGAGGCGATGCCCTCCTCGGTGTAGCTGTCGATGCCGTTCCAGACCTTGTAGTGGCGGCCCAGCACCTCGTAGTCCTTGTTGCCGATGCGGCTGTAGGGCTCGAAGCGTGGCACCATGCCGTCCACCCCCTGATAGCTGGGCTGGCTCGACTGGGCCGGTCTGGCGGTCGGCGTCGGCTTCTGGCTACAGGCGGCGAGCAGCAGGCTCAGAAGGGACAGCCCCAGCAGGAACAGGCGCTTAGCGGGCATGATACTCCTGGGCAATGGCCTGACTCAGCTGGTATACCGCCATGGCGTACAGCGGGCTGCGGTTATAGCGGGTGATGACATAGAAGTTATGCTCCACCGCCCAGTATTCGGTGCCCTCGGCCCCCTCCAGGCGAATGAGCTTCACCGGCGTCTCGGCAGCCAGCGGCGCGTCACTGGTGACACCGGCGGCCTGCAGCTGCTGCCAATCGGTTGTAATCTCCAGCTTGTCGCTCAGTAGCGCCTGCACCCGGCTCTCATCCGCCACCTTGACCGGGTGGGCCACGGGGGTGCCCAGTTGCCAGTTGTGCTCATGGAAATAGTTGGCCACGCTGCCGATGGCATCGGCCGGGTTGTGGAACAGATCCCGGTGACCGTCGCCATCAAAGTCGATGGCGTAGTGCAGATAGCTGGACGGGATGAATTGGCCCATGCCCATTGCGCCGGCGTAGGAGCCCTTGGGCTCGCTCATCTCCCAGCCCTGTTCGGCCGCCAGCCGCACGTACTGGGCAAACTCCTTGCTGAAGAAGGCGCCGCGGGGCGGATAGTGGAAGCCCAGGGTGTAGAGGGCATCCAGCACAGGATGATCCCCCATGCGGGTGCCGAAATAGGTCTCCACCCCCAGGATGGCCACGATCACCTGGGCCGGCACCTGCAGCTGGGCCTCGGCGCGGGCCAGCAGCTCCGCATGCTGCTGCCAGAAGACGGCGCCGGCGCTGATGCGCTCCGGGGTCAGGAAGATGGGGCGATATTGGGACCAGGGCTTGGCCTCCCAGGGACGCTGGATGGCATCCAGCACCGGCTGGCGAAACTGGGCCTTCACCAGGCCCAGCTGCAGCTGGCTGACCGGTATCTTGAGCTCCTGGCTCAGGGCCTGCAGCCGGGAAAAATCCTCCGGCCGGATGGGGGCCGCGGTGACGCTGAGGCTCAGTGCGAGGCCGAGACTCAGCAGGCTAAGGGGGCGAAACAGTCCCATGGTTCGAAATACTCGTCTGTAGACTGCGGCAAATCAGGCCAGCAGCCGTCTGTGGGTTTGAATGGACATCAGGATGCCAAAACCGGCCGCCAGTGTCACCATGGAGGTCCCGCCATAACTCACTAATGGGAGCGGCACCCCCACCACCGGCAGCAGGCCGCTCACCATGCCGATGTTGACGAACACATAGACGAAGAAGGTCAGGGTCAGGGCGCCGCCCAGCAACCGTTCGAAGCTGCCCTGGGCGTTGACGCTGATGATCATGCAGCGGGCGATGACGTACAGGTAGAGGGCCAGCAGCAGGCAGAAGCCGATGAGGCCGAACTCCTCGCTGAACACGGCGAAGATGAAGTCGGTGTGCCGCTCCGGCAGAAACTCCAGCTGCGACTGGGTGCCGTTGAGCCAGCCCTTGCCGAACAGACCACCGGAACCGATGGCGATCTTGGACTGTATGATGTGATAGCCGCTGCCCAAGGGATCGGATTCCGGGTTGAGGAAGGTCAGCACCCGCTGACGCTGGTAGTCATGCATCAGGAAGAACCAGAGCACCGGCAAGAAGGCGGCCACCAGGGCGCCGGCCGCCAAAATCAGGGCCCAGCTGATGCCCCCCAGGAAGATGGCGAAGATGCCGGACACGGCCACCAGGATGGCGGTGCCCAGATCCGGCTGCTTGGCGATGAGCAGGGTGGGCACCAGCACCATCACCAGGGCGATCACCAGGTGCTTGAAGCGCGGCGGCAGCGGATGGCTGGAGAGGTAGGCGGCGATGGTCATGGGCATCACCAATTTGAGGATCTCCGAGGGCTGGAACTTGATCACCCCCAGATCCAGCCAGCGCTGGGCCCCCTTGCCGATATGACCGAAGGCCAGCACGCAGATGAGCAGCACCACCCCCAGCGCAAACACCGGCGGTGCCCAGCGGGAATAGAAGCTGGGCGGCAGTTGGGCCAGACCTATCATGACCGCAAAGGCCAGGCTGGTGCGGATGATCTGACGCACCAGCATCTCGGGATGCATGCCGGAGGCGGAGTAGAGCACCACCAGACTGACCCCCAGCAAGGAGAGCAGACCCAGCAGCAGCGGCAGATCGATATGCAGCCGTTGCCAGAGGCTGGTGGGGCGGCCGTGACTCATCATGGTTTCTTCTCCTCCGGAGCGGGCTCATCGTCATACTTGCCCAGCAGGTAGGCATCCAACAGGGCGCGGGCCACCGGGGCGGCGTTGGCACTGCCGCCGCCGGCGTTCTCCAGGATCATGGCCACCACGGCGGTGGGCTCCTCGTAGGGAGCGAAGGCTACGAACAGAGCGTTGTCTCTGTGCTCCTCCTTGAGGCGGCTGGCGTCGTACTTCTCGTTTTCCTTCATGTTCACCACCTGGGCGGTACCGGACTTGCCGGCGGCCTTGTAGGGGGTGCCGGCGAAGGCGCGGCGCGCCGTGCCCTCAGGCCCGTTCAGCACCAGGTACATGCCCTCCATGGCCTCCTGCCAGAAACCATCGTTCTTCACCGTCAGGGCAGGCTCCTGGGTCACCCGGTAGGGAGTCTGTTCCCCATCCGGGGCACCCACCGAGCGCAGCAGGTGGGGCACTATGTTGCGGCCATGCTGGGTGAGTATGCTGTGGGCGCGGGCCAGCTGGATGGGGGTGGCGGTCCAGTAGCCCTGGCCTATGCCCACCGAGATGGTGTCGCCCTGATACCAGGGCTGGCGCCAGCGGCTCTGCTTCCATTGGCGGGAGGGCATGATACCGGTGGACTCTTCATAGATGTCGAGGCCGGAATAGTTGCCGAAACCGAAGCGGCTCATGTAGTCGTGCAGGGTGTCGATTCCGGCGCGGAAGGCCAGATCGTAGAAGAAGGTATCCGCCGACACCTCGATGGCCCTGTGCATGTCCATCCAACCGTGGCCCCAGCGTTTCCAGTCCCGCCACTTGCGCGCCACCCCGGGGATCTGGAAGGTGGGGCCGCCGAAGAAGCGGGTCTGGGGGGTGATGAGCCCTTCGTTGAGCCCCATGATGGAGAGCAGGGGTTTGACGGTGGAGGCCGGGGCATAGCCCCCCTGACTGGTGCGGTTGATGAGCGGGCGGGCCGGATCGTTGAGCAGGGCCGAGTAGTCCCGGCTGCTGATGCCGCGCACGAACAGGTTGGGGTCGTAGCTGGGGGAGGACTCCAGGGCCAGCACGCTGCCGTCCCGGGGATCCATCAGCACGATACCGCCGCGCCGGCCAGCCAGCAGCTGCTGGGCCTTCTGCTGCAGGCGGATATCCACGTTCAGATAGATGTCCTGGCCGGCCACCGGCGGCTGGTACTTGAGGGTGCGGATCACCCGGCCCCGGTTGTTGACCTCCACCTCCTGGTAGCCGGCCTGCCCATGCAGTTGATCCTCGTAATACTTTTCCACCCCCAGCTTGCCGATGTCCCGGGTGGCGGCATAGTTGGCCAGCTTGCCGGCCTCATCCAGCCGTTGCAGATCCTTGACGTTGATGCGGGCCACGTAGCCCAGGGCATGGGTCAGGGTCTCGCCGTAGGGATAGAAGCGCTTGAGATAGGCTTCAATGTCCGCGCCGGGGAAGCGGTGCTGGTTCACCGAGAAGCGCGCCACCTGCTCGTCGGTCAGCTGCTCCACCAGGGGCACGGGATTGAAGCGCCGGGTGCGTTTCACTTCCCGGTAGAACTGCTCTTCGGTGCTGGGATCCAGGTCCAGCAGCTGGATCAGCTGTTTGACCATGCCGTGCAGATCCTGGGTCTGATCCGGCACGATTTCCAGGCTGAACACGGGGCGGTTTTCCGCCAGCAGCACGCCGTTGCGGTCGAAGATCAGGCCGCGGGGTGGCGCCACCGGCACCACCTTGATGCGGTTATCGTTGGAGCGGGTCTGGTAGGTGTCGTGATTGACTACCTGCAGCCAGTAGAGGTTGGCCAGCAGCAGACAGGAGAGCAGGGCCATGCCGATGCCGGCCACCAGGGCGCGGCGATAGAAGAGGGCGGCCTCGGCGCCGTTGTCCTTGATGGAGATGCGCTGCTTGAGCATGACTTATTCCCTATGGTAGGGGTGGTTGGCGGTGATGCTCCAGGCCCGGTAGAGGCTCTCGGCCACCACCACCCGCACTAGGGGATGGGGCAGGGTCAGGGGCGATAGGGACCAGCTTTGCTCGGCGGCGGCCTTGCACTCGGGGGCCAGCCCTTCGGGGCCACCGATGAGCAGGGCCACATCCCGACCATCCTGCTTCCAGCTCTCCAGCTGCTGGGCCAACTGGGGCGTGGTCCAGGTTTTGCCGGGGATATCCAGGGTGACCACCCTTGCCCCCTTGGCCAGGGCGGCCAGGGTCAGCTCCCCCTCCTTTTGCAGGATGCGGGGAATGTCGGCGTTCTTGCCCCGTTTGCCGGCCGGGATCTCGATGAGCTCCAACGGCAGGTCCTTGGGAAAGCGCCGCTGGTATTCGGTGAAGGCGGTCTCCACCCAGTCAGGCATCTTGGTGCCCACCGCAATCAGCTGGATCTTCATGCTCAGGCCGCGGCGCCCAGGCTGCCGCTCCACAGCTTCTCCAGCTGATATAGGTTGCGGGTCTCGTCCTGCATCACGTGGACCACCACCTCACCCAGATCCAGCAGCACCCATTCACCGGTATCCCGACCCTCGATGCCCAGAGGCAGCAGGCCGGTGTGGCGGACCTCCTCCTCCACGTGCTCGGCGATGGAGATGACATGCCGGCTGGAGTTGCCGCTGCAGATGATCATGCAATCGGTCATGCTGGACTTGCCACGCACATCCAGGGTGATGATGTCGCGGCCCTTGAGATCGTCAATCTTGTCGATGATGAATGCTTGAAGTGCTTGACCCTGCAAGAGGCGGCCTCCTTTGGTAACTGGAATAAGTAGTGAGATTGAATAAAAAACGCCCGGCAGTATAGCACGCCGGCCCCGGGGGCTTGCTAGGGTGCCTCAGGTGCACTCAGCAGGCAAGGGGGCAATGCATTGGCGTCCTTGAAGCCCAGACAGAGGGCCTGCAACAAGAGCCAGGCCGACTCCTGCTCGAAGCGCCCCAGCAGGCGATTGAGCTCACTGGCACCGTGTAGCAGCTGGCGCAGCTTGGGCAGTGGCAGCCGCTGCAGGGCCTGCTGGTAGAGGGCCTGACGGCTCTGCCAGATGCGGGCCTGGGCAAACAGCTGGGCCAGGGACTGGCCCTGACGGGCGGCCAGCTGCAACCCCAGCAGTTGCTCGATTTCCCGGGCCAGGGTCCAGGCCAGCAGGCCCGCTTCTACCCCTTCTTCGCGCAACTGCTGCAGGATGCGGCTGCCCCGGTTGACCTTGCCGGCCAGCAGGGCATCGATGAGCTGAAACGGGGTGAAATGATTGTGCTGGGTGATGTTCTCCTGCAGCACCGCCAGGCTGATGGGCTGGGGCAGGCCCAGCAGGGCGAGCTTCTCCAGCTCCTGGGCGGCGGCCAGCAGGTTGCCCTCGAAGGCGTGGCACATCAGCTGCAGGGCTTCGGGTTGCAGCTGCAGGCCGCTTTGCTGAGCCCGTTGCTGCATCCAGCGGGGGAACTGCTTGGCCTCCGGCGTCGCCACCGGCACATAGACGCCGAGCCGGCTTAAGGCCTCAAACCACTTGCTCTTGCTCTGGGCGGCGGACAGCCGGGGGCCGTGTAGCAACAGCAGCAGATCCGGGTGCAGGCGCTCCTGCAGCTCGCGGATACGCTCGGCCCACTCCTTGGGCGGCTTGGCGCCCAGCTCCAGCTCGATGATCTGGCGGCTGGCAAACAGGCTCAGCGCCTGGCAGGTCTCCAGCAGCAGGGACCAGTCCAGGCCGTCGTCGGTGGCAAAGCAGTGGCGTTCGGTGAAGCCCTGTTCGGCGGCGGTGTGGCGCAGCCGATCCAGGGTCTCGAGTTTGATCAGGGGGTCATCGCCGAACACCAGATAACAGGGGGCGAGCCCCTTCTTCAGGTGATCGGCGACTTGTTCCGGGTACAGGCGCATCAGAACTTGAGGCGGCTGAGCTGGATGAGGATCTGATCCGCGGTCTGCTCCAGCATTTCATCCTTGAGCTGCTCCTGTTCCCGGCTGGAAGCCAGGGCCTGGTTGGCCTTGTTCAGGAAGCTGCGGTTGAAGCTGGCGTTGAACTGTTGCGGCTCGTGATTGGGCACCGTCAGGGTGCAGTGGGTGTTGAACAGCATCAGGTATTCCACCACCTGACTGCGGCTGTCTACCGAGGCCGCCTCGTTGCGCACACTGATGTCACCCAGGGTCAGCACGGCCGCCGACTCGTCGGCGGTCACCAGCTGGACGTTGGCCCGGCGCAGGCGCAGGGCCACGGCGCGGTAGAGGTCGCTGCGCTCATCGCCGATGAGCTGGAGGCGGGAGAGCTCCGGGGGCAGCAGCTGGCTGCCGCCCCGCAGGTGATAGCCGCAGCCGCCCAGCAGCAGGCCCAGCAGGCAAGTGAGGACGAGCCCCAGGCCACGCATCAGGCCACCACCAGGTTCAGCAGCTTGCCCGGCACATAGATGGCCTTGCGCACTTCCTTGCCGTCGGTGAACTTGGCCACGCTGGCGTCGGCGAAGGCCAGTGTCTTGACCGCTTCTTCGCTGGCGTCGGCGGCCACGGTGATCTTGCCTCGCACCTTGCCGTTCACCTGCACCACGATGAGCTTCTCGTCTTCCACCATGGCGGCGGCATCGGCGGTGGGCCATTGGGCCTCGTCCACGTCACCTTCGCCACCCAGGGCCTGCCACAGGGCAAAGGCGGTGTGGGGGGTGATGGGGTAGAGCATCAGTACCACCTGGCTCAGCACCTCCTGGGTCAGGGCGCGGTCGGAGTCGGACTCCTGCGGTGCCTTGGCCAGGCGGTTCATCAGCTCCATGATGGCGGCGATGGCGGTGTTGAAGGTCTGGCGGCGACCGATGTCGTCAGACACCTTGGCAATGGTCTTGTGCAGCTCGCGACGCAGGGCCTTCTGTTCGTTGGACAGGCTGGCGACATCCAGCGGCGCCACCGGGCCTCGGGCCACGTGGTCGGCCACTGCCTTCCACAGCCGGCGCAGGAAGCGCTGGGCCCCTTCCACGCCGGACTCCTGCCATTCCAGGGTCATGTCGGCGGGGGAGGCGAACATCATGAACAGTCGCACCGTATCGGCGCCATAGCGCTCCACCATCAGCTGGGGGTCAATGCCGTTGTTCTTGGACTTGGACATCTTGGTCATGCCGGCGTGCACCAGCTCATGGCCCTCGTTGTCCACCGCCTTGATGATGGCGCCCTTGGCATCCCGTTCTACCTTGACGTCCACCGGGCTGACCCAGACGCGGGCGCCGTTGTCGGTGTAGTAGAAGGCGTCGGCCAGCACCATGCCCTGGCACAGCAGGCGGGTGAAGGGCTCGTCGCTGTTCACCATGCCGGCGTCACGCAGCAGCTTGTGGAAGAAGCGGGCGTACAGCAGGTGCATACAGGCGTGTTCGATACCGCCGATGTACTGATCCACCGGCAGCCAGTGGTTGGCGCGCACCGGATCCAGCATGCCTTCCTGATAGTCCGGGCAGCAGTAGCGGGCGAAGTACCAGGAGGACTCCATGAAGGTGTCGAAGGTGTCGGTTTCCCGCAGGGCCGGCTGACCGTCGATCTGAGTCTTGGCCCACGCCGGATCGGCCTTGATGGGGCTCTGTACGCCGTCCATCACCACGTCTTCGGGCAGTATCACCGGCAACTGCTCGGCCGGGGCCGGCACCACGGTACCGTCTTCGGTGGTGAGCATGGGGATGGGGGCACCCCAGTAGCGCTGACGGGAGACACCCCAGTCGCGCAGGCGGTAGTTGACGGTGCGCTTGCCCTTGCCGGCAGCTTCCAGGCGGGCGCAGATGGCGTCGAAGGCGCCCTGGAAGTCCAGGCCGTCAAAGTCGCCGGAGTTGAACAGCAGGCCCTTGTCGGTGTGGGCGGCGGCGCTCACATCCGGCTCGTTGCCGTCGGCAGCCAGGATCACCGGGCGGATCTCCAGACCGTATTTCTGGGCGAATTCAAAGTCCCGCTGATCGTGGGCCGGTACCGCCATCACGGCGCCGGTGCCGTAATCCATCAGCACGAAGTTGGCCACCATGATGGGCACGCGACGGCCATCTATGGGGTGCAGGGCGTACAGGCCGGTGGCCATGCCCTTCTTCTCCATGGTGGCCAGCTCGGCTTCGGCCACCTTGGTGTTCTTGCACTCGTCCAGGAAGTCGGCCAGGGCCGGGTTGCCTTCGGCGGCCTGACGGGCCAGGGGGTGACCGGCGGCCACCGCCACGTAGGTGACGCCCATCAGGGTGTCCGGGCGGGTGGTGTAGATGTCAAAGTGCTGGTCGCTGCCGTCCACCGCGAAGGTCATGGTCAGGCCTTCGGAGCGGCCGATCCAGTTGCGCTGCATGGTCTTGACCATCTCGGGCCAGCCATCCAGCTTGTCCAGATCGGTGAGCAGCTCTTCGGCGTAGGCGGTGATCTTGATGAACCACTGGGGGATCTCTTTTTGCTCCACCGGGGTATCGCAGCGCCAGCAGCAGCCGTCCTGCACCTGCTCGTTGGCCAGCACCGTCTGGTCATTGGGACACCAGTTGACGGAGGAGGTCTTCTTGTAGACCAGCCCCTTCTTGTACAGCTCGGTGAAGAACCACTGCTCCCAGCGGTAGTAATCCGGGGTGCAGGTGGCCAGCTCGCGATCCCAGTCGTAGCCCAGGCCCAGCATCTTCAGCTGGCCCTTCATGTATTCGATGTTCTCGTAGGTCCACTTGGCCGGCGCCGTGTTGTTCTTGATGGCGGCGTTTTCCGCCGGCAGGCCGAAGGCGTCCCAGCCGATGGGCTGCAGCACGTTCTTGCCGTTCAGACGCTGATAGCGGGAGATGACGTCGCCGATGGTGTAGTTACGAACGTGCCCCATGTGCAGGCGACCAGACGGGTAGGGGAACATGGAGAGGCAGTAGAACTTCTCCTTGTCCACTTTCTCTACGGCTTTGAAGGTCTGGCGCTGTTCCCAGTGACGCTGAACGTCCTGCTCGAGGATCTGGGGTTGATACTGTTCTTGCATGGCTGACATCTGGCTATCCGATATGTGTGAATTGGATTGGCAATCCCGCTGGAAAATCGCCATAGAATACTTGTAATGGCAGGGAGCAACAATACCGGCGGTGCCGGGGCAACCTTTGCCCGGTGCGGCCATCCATGACCCGGAGGCCCTATGTCCAAACTGCAGCACGCCTACGAGACCTTCATCCTGCGCCTCAAGCAGGAGATCCACGACACCGAAACCGTCCAGTCCCAGCGGCTGGATGAGCTGATCGAACAGACCCAGGCGTATCTGGAAGCCGCCGGCGAGCTGACCCAGGACGAGTGGGCCCTGGTGGCCGAGTATGTGCGGGAGGATCTGCGGCAGTTCGAGCAGACGCCGGGCGGCTATGCCGACAGCGCCTTCTATCAGTCACTCAAAGAGTCCATCTGGGGCTGGCTGCTGGATCTGTCGGATCGCAGTCAGCTGCAGTGGGTGGAGATGTTGCAAGACATCCAGCACCAGGGCCACTACCGGGCGGGGGATAGGGTGGGGCTGGGCGTCCTGGTGTGCGAGGGCTGCGGTTATCGCCGCCTGGTGCTGCACCCGGAGCGGCTGGCCAGCTGCCTCCAGTGCGAGGGCACGGAATTTCGCCGTGAGCCGCTGGCGCCCTGACCCGCGGCAATGAAACGGGCGCCCGTCAGGCGCCCGCTCCGGATCAGGCCTGGTCCTGCGGCCGCCGCCAGCGGCCCAGCAGCCAGCCCAGGGCCAACAGCAACAGCAGGGGCGCCGAGCCCAGGCGGTTGTAGGGCGTTTGCCCTTGGGCCGGTGCCACCGAGGCCCGCAGCACCCCTTCCTCAAATTGCGGCAGTGTCTTCATCACCTGACCCTTGGCGTTGATCACCACGGTCACCCCGCTGTTGGTGGCGCGCAGCACCGGCTTGCCCAGCTCCAGGGCCCGCATGCGGGCGATACTCATGTGCTGCCAGGGACCTATGCTGGTGCCGAACCAGGTGTCGTTGGAGACGGTCACTATGTAGTGGGTGTCGGCGTTGACGTTGCGGCGCAGCTCGTCGGAGAAGGCGATCTCGTAGCAGATGGCCGGGGCGAAGTGGTGACCCTGCACCAGCAGGTTGGGCTGCACCGCCTCACCGCGGGAAAACGACGACATGGGCAGGTTGAAGAAGGGCGCCAGGGGCCGCAGCAGATCGCCGAAGGGCACGAACTCGCCGATGGGCAGCAGGTGGTGCTTGTAGTAGCGGTTGGCGTGGCCGAAGTGGTACTCCTCCAGCTCGTCCTGATCCATCTGCCCCAGCCCCAGCAGGGCGTTGTAGAAGCGCTCCGTGTCCGGTTCCATCACCTGGATGCCGGTGATGAAGCCGGTGTTGTTGAAGCGCATCGCCTTGTCCACGTTCACCAAAAACTCGGGCACCTCGTTCTCCAGGGCCGGCACGGCGGACTCGGGCCAGATGATGACATCGGCATCCTGGTTCAGGCGACTCATGTCCATGTAGCGCAGCAGGGTGGGGCGCACCATGGCCGGATCCCACTTCATGGCCTGGGGAATGTTGCCCTGCATCAGGGCGAACTTGAGGGGCTTGCCCTCCTGGGTCCAGGCTATGGGTTTGAGCAGGGCGCCGAGGCCAAACAGTCCCAGGGGCAGCAGCAGCCAGGGCCAGCGGCGTTGCCGGGCGGCCAGCAGCATCCCGGCAACGCTCAGCATCCCGGCCAAGGTGACCCCCTGGACCCCCAGCAGGGGGGCAAACCCGGCCAAGGGGCTGTCGATCTGGCTGTAACCCAGCCACAGCCAGGGGAAGCCGGTGAGCAGGTGCCCCAGCCCCCAGTCCGCCAGCAGCCACAGCAATGGCAGGCCCACCAGGTAGCGGCGCCAGTCCGAGGTGGGCCAGAAGCGGGCCAGCAGGCCGCAGGCCAGGGCCGGAAACAGCGACAGATAGAGGCACAACAGACCCACCAGCACCACCGCCATGGGCAGGTTGATGCCGCCGAACTGGGTCATGCTGACATGGATCCACCACAGCCCCGGCAGGTTGAGGCCCAGCCCCCAGGCCAGGCCCAACCACAGGGCGCGGCGGGGGCGTTGCCCCTGCAGCAGGGCCAGCAGGCTCAGCAGGGAGAGCAGGGCCAGGGGCCAGATCCCGAAGGGGGCGAAGGCGGGCACCGCCAGGGCGCCACAAAGGAACGCGCCCAGACGGGCGCGCCACACGGAACTACGGAAGCTGGCCCAGCGCGGGCCCAGGCGGTCAAACATCGCCGTTCTCGTTCTCATCAAGGGGGTGGGGGATCTTCACCTGCAGCTGCAGCAGGCGGCGGCGGTCGGCATGGACCACCTTGAAGTGATAGCCCTGGATCGGGATGGACTCGCCCTTCTTGGGCAGGTGGCCGAAGGCATGCATCACCAGACCGCCGACCGTATCCACCTCTTCGTCGCTGAACTCGGCGCCGAAGTGGTCGTTGAAGTCTTCGATGGGGGTCAGGGCATGGACGGCGTAGACGCTCTTGCTGATGCGGCGGATCTGCTCCAGCTGCTCCTGCTGCTCGTCGTACTCATCCTCGATCTCGCCGACAATCAGCTCCAGGATGTCCTCTATGGTGACGAGACCGGACACGCCGCCGAACTCGTCCACTACTATGGCCATGTGGTAGCGCTGCTGCTGGAACTCCTTGAGCAGGCGATCCACCCGCTTGCTCTCGGGCACCACCACCGCCGGACGCAGGATACGCTCGAAGCTGAATTCCTCGTCGGTGTGAGCAAAGCCGAACTGCAGCAAGTCCTTGGCCAGCAGTATGCCTTCCACGTGATCCTTGTCTTCGTTGATCACCGGGAAGCGGGAGTGGGCGGATTCGATGATGATGGGCAGGAAGCTGCTCACCGGCTGATCCCGGCGTATGGTGACCATCTGGGAGCGGGGGATCATGATGTCCCGCACCCGCAGCTCGGCCACTTCCAGCACCCCTTCTATCATCTCCTTGGTGTCACCGTCGATGACATCCCGCTCTTCAGCGTCCTGGATGACGCCCACTAATTCATCAAGATCTTTTGGCTCGCCCTGGAACAGATGACTCAATCGCTCCAGCCAGGTCTTCCTGGACGAGCCGGTACTAGGATAGGGTTGTTCGTCGCTCATGCGGCTTGGGTGTCCTTAACACTCGTCGTCTTGGTAGGGATCGGGGAAACCGAGGTCGGCCATGAATTCTTTCTCCAGGGCCTCCATCTCGTCGGCTTCTGCCTCTTCAATATGGTCATACCCTAGCAAATGCAAGCTGCCATGCACAACCATATGAGCCCAGTGGGCCGCCAGGGCCTTGCCCTGCTCCTGGGCCTCCCGCTCCACCACCTGGCGGCAGATGATGAGATCCCCCAGCAGGGGCAGCTCGACGCCGGGCGGGCACTCGAAGGGGAAGGAGAGCACATTGGTGGGCTTGTCCTTGCCGCGGTAGGTGAGGTTGAGCTCATGGCTCTCTGCCTCGTCCACCAGGCGGATGGTCACCTCGGCCTCGGCCTGAAAGGGTAGGACGGCGGCGTCCAGCCAGCGCTGGAAGTCGGCTTCGCTCGGCAGGCCGGCCTCATCGGCGCAGGCCAGTTGCAAGTCCAGGATCACGCTCATGCCGGTGTCTCCGGTTTGGGTTGTTGGGCCTGTTCGCGGCGGTGCGCCTCGTCATGGGCCTCGTAGGCCTGGACGATGCGGGCCACCACGGGGTGACGCACCACGTCACCGGCCTGGAAGAAGTTGAAGGAGAGCCCCTCGACGCCGGAGAGCACCTCGATGGCGTGGCGCAGGCCAGAGCGGACGTTGCGCGGCAGATCCATCTGGGTGATGTCGCCGGTGACCACCGCCTTGGAGTTGAAGCCGATGCGGGTGAGGAACATCTTCATCTGCTCCACGGTCGTGTTCTGGCCTTCATCCAGGATGATGAAGGCGTCGTTCAGGGTGCGACCACGCATGTAGGCCAGGGGGGCGATTTCGATCACCTGGCGCTCAATTAGCTTCTCCACCCGCTCGAAGCCTAGCATCTCGAACAGGGCGTCGTACAGGGGGCGCAGGTAAGGGTCTACCTTCTGGGAGAGATCGCCGGGCAGAAAGCCCAGCTTCTCGCCGGCCTCCACCGCCGGACGGGTCAGCAGGATGCGGCGGATCTCCTGGCGCTCCAGGGCGTCCACCGCCGCGGCCACTGCCAGATAGGTTTTGCCGGTGCCGGCCGGGCCTATGCCGAAGGTGATGTCGTGGGTGACTATGTTGGCGATGTACTGGGCCTGATTGGGGGATCTGGGCTTGACCATGCCGCGCTTGGTCTTGATGTTCACTTCCTTGCCGTAGGGGATGCTGCCGGCCTGGGGCGCGGCCTCTTCATCCTGTTCCAGGGCATGGCAGCCCTGGATGGCCAGGTGCACCTGCTCGGGGGTCAGATCCTCGGCCTTGCCGCCACGCACCGGGGCCGTCTCCACGTACAGGCTTTTGAGCAGATCCCGCACCGCCTCGGCCTGGGCCTCACGGCCCACCACCTGGAAGTGGTTATTGCGGTAGTTGAGCTCCACGCCCAGGCGGCGCTCTATCTGCTTGAGGTTATCGTCGAACGGGCCGCACAGGCAGGCCAGACGCTGGCTGTCCGCCGGCTCCAGGTGCAGGTCGAGGGTGGTGATGTGTCGGGTCAAAGCATACCTCGCGGGCTTGAGGGGCGACCCGGCCGGGTCGCCCACGGGCATCAGGGACGGAAGGTGGCCACACCCAGATCATCGGCTACGCCATCGGGGCGGCGGGCCAGGATCTGGGCCGGGCGCACGCTCTGGCGCAAGTTCATCTGGGCCTCGGTGCGCAGCAGGGTGCCGCGCAGGGAGTGGGGCAGCACCTCTGTGATGGTCACGTCCACAAACTGGCCGATGAGATCCGGCGTACCGTCAAAGTTCACCACCCGGTTGTTCTCGGTGCGGCCACGCAGCTGCATGGGATCCTGCTTGGAGGGGCCCTCCACCAGGATGCGCTGCTCTGTGCCGTGCATCTGCCGGCTGATCTGCTGGGCATGGGTGTTGTTGAGCTGCTGCAAGCGGTACAGACGCTCCTTCTTCACCTCCATGGGCACATCGTCCGGCATGTCGGCCGCCGGGGTACCGGGGCGCGGGCTGAAGATGAAGCTGAAGCTGACATCGAACTGGATCTCTTCGATGAGCCTCATGGTCTTGTCGAAGTCCTCGTCGGTCTCGTTGGGGAAGCCGACGATGAAGTCCGAACTGATGGTGATGTCCGGCCGGGCGGCCCGCAGCTTGCGGATCTTGGACTTGTATTCCAGGGCGGTATGGGGCCGCTTCATCATGGTGAGGATGCGATCCGAGCCACTTTGCACCGGCAGGTGCAGGAAGCTGACCAGCTCGGGGGTGTCCTTGTACACCTCTATGATGTCATCGGTGAATTCGATGGGATGGCTGGTGGTGTAGCGGATGCGGTCGATGCCGTCGATGGCCGCCACCAGACGCAGCAGCTGGGCGAAGCTGCAGATGTTGCCGTCATGGGTGGCGCCGCGATAGGCGTTGACATTCTGTCCCAGCAGGTTGACCTCCCGGACCCCCTGCTCGGCCAGTTGCGCTATCTCGAACAGCACGTCATCCAGCGGCCGGCTCACCTCTTCGCCGCGGGTGTAGGGCACCACGCAGTAGCTGCAGTACTTGGAACAGCCTTCCATGATGGAAACGAAGGCGGTGGGGCCTTCGGCCCGCGGCTCGGGCAGGCGGTCGAACTTCTCGATCTCGGGGAAGGAGACGTCCACCTGGGCGCCATTGCCCTCATGCACCTTCTTGATCATCTCCGGCAGGCGGTGCAGGGTCTGGGGACCAAACACCACATCGACGATGGGGGCGCGGGTACGGATGGCGTCCCCTTCCTGGGAGGCGACACAGCCCCCCACGGCGATCACCAGATGGGGCTTGGCCTTCTTCAACTCTTTCCAGCGTCCGAGCTGATGGAACAGCTTCTCCTGGGCCTTTTCGCGGATGGAACAGGTGTTGAGCACCAGCACGTCAGCCTCTTCGGCTTCCTCGGTGGCGGTATAGCCATGGGCGCTGCCTAACAGATCGGCCATCTTGGACGAGTCGTACTCGTTCATCTGACAGCCCCAGGTCTTGATGTGGACTTTTTTGCTCATCTTACTCTTGTTGCTCGCGGACGGTGTCAAGGTCGGCCCGGCCAGGGCCGGCGTATAGGACCGGGTATTCTACTCCCTCTGCGGGGGGCTGACCAGTTAACAACCAGCCCGCATTTTGTGTGGGATTAACGGCCCGGACTGGGGGTGGTGACGGCTTTGGGCTAGAATGGCCTGCCTGTTTTACTGTCAACTCATCCCACGCAAGGAGCCGCCATGGGCCAGTCCGCACCCCAGTTTGATTTTGCCATCGTCGGCGGTGGCATGGTGGGGGCCTGTGCCGCCGCCTTGCTGGCCTCGGACGGGCACAGGGTAGCCCTGCTGGAACAGGCCGAACCCATGGCGTTTGCGCCGGCGCAGCCGCTGGACGTGCGAGTCTCGGCCCTGAGCGTCGCCTCGGTGCGCCTGCTGGAGCAGGCCGGGGCCTGGGGGCGGATCCTGGCCATGCGAGCCTTGCCCTACACGGGTCTGGAGACCTGGGAGTGGCCTGGCCTGGGGGTGCGGTTTGATGCCGCCGAGCTGGGGCTCAGCGAGCTTGGCTACTTCGTGGAGAATCGCCTGGTGCAGCTGGGGCTATGGCAGAGCCTGGACCAGATGCCGTCGGTGACCCGCTTCTGCCCGGCACAGCTGGCGGCGCTGGCGCAGAGCGAAGAGGGCGTGACCCTGAGCCTGGCGGATGGTCAGCAGCTACAGGCCCGCTGGCTGCTGGGGGCCGACGGCGCCCACTCCCAGGTACGCCGGCTGGCCCAGATTGGCATCAGCCAATTTGACTATCGCCAGGCCTGTCTGCTGGCCACCGTCAAGCTGCATGAGGCGGTGGAACCGGTCACCTGGCAGCAATTCACGCCGGCGGGCCCCCGCGCCCTGCTGCCCCTGCCGGAGGATCACGCCTCCTTGGTCTGGTACGACACGCCGGAGCGCATCGCCGAGCTGGCGGCCTTGTCGGTCGATGGGCTGGCGGCGCAGATCCGCGCCCATTTCCCGGACCGGTTACCGGCCTTCACCCTGCAGCGCTGGGGGCAGTTCCCCTTGAGCCGACGGCACGCGCTGCAGTATGGGGCGGGCCGGGTGCTGCTGTTGGGGGATGCGGCCCACACCATACACCCGCTGGCGGGGCAGGGAGTGAACCTGGGATTCAAGGATGTGGCCTGCCTGTGTCAGCTGGTGCAGCAGCTGGGGCCGGACGGGGAGGACACGCTGCTGGCGCGCTATCAGGCCGCCCGGCGGCGGGATGTGACCCTGATGCAATCGGCCATGGATCTCTTCTATCTGGGCTTTTCCAACGAGCTGGCGCCCCTCAAGCTGTTACGCAATCTGGGACTGCTGGCGGCCCAGCATGGCGGGCCGGCCAAGCGACGAGCCCTGCGTTACGCCCTGGGGCTCTGAGCCGTCTTTTGCGGTTCAGCCCTGCAGGGCGGTGAGCACCTGCTTGTAGCGTTGATACAGCAGTTGGACCCGTTGCACATAGGTGCGGGTCTCGGCATAGGGCGGCACGCCCTTGTGGCGGGTGACCGCCGTGGGGCCGGCATTGTAGGCGGCGGTGGCCAGGGTGATGTCGCCGTTGAACTGCTCCAGCAGGCGGGAGAGGTACTCGGTGCCGCCGAAGATGTTCTGCTGCACGTTCAGGGGGTCCGTCACCCCCAGCTCTCGGGCGGTACCCGGCATCAGTTGGGTCAGCCCCTTGGCCCCCTTGCGGGAGACGGCCCAGGGATTGAAGGCGGACTCGGCGTGGATCAGGGCGCGAATGAGCGCCGGCTCCACCCGATAGGTCTTGGCCGCCGCTTGTATGGTCTCGTGAAACTCGCTGACAAACAGGCCGGTGTGCTGCCAGTCTACCTTGGAGTTCACATCGCAGGCGTAGCAGACATCAAACACCAGGGTCTCAAAGCTGCTGTCCATGGGCATGGTGTCGGAGTAGAGCACCACGCCGTCGTCCTGCACCGATTTGTACACCTGGATCTGCTGCCGGGTGCCCGGCTCAGGCTGGGCCGCCCACAGGGCAGTGGTCAGGCTCAGGCCCAGGCTTAGGGGGAGCAGCAGCAGGGGAAGAAAACGCACCGTCAAGTTCTCCATAAAAACGGGAGCCGCTAGGGTAAAACATAGGCCCGGCGGAGAAAAACCGGGTAGGCGACTCTGTGATCCTGATAGCGTATCGGCCGGGACGGCCAGGACTTGAAGGCAAGGGCTGTTACGAGAAGAGATGGTGCGGGAGGAGAGACTTGAACTCTCACGCCTAGGGCGCCAGAACCTAAATCTGGTGCGTCTACCAATTTCGCCACTCCCGCGAGAAGTGGTGGCTATGACGGGATTCGAACCTGTGACCCCCGCATTATGAGTGCGATGCTCTAACCAACTGAGCTACATAGCCAAAAACAAAAAAACCGCCTTGCGACGGCCTGTTGGGGCCAGGCCCCAAGAGCAATATGGCTGGGGTACTAGGATTCGAACCTAGGAATGGCGGGATCAAAACCCGCTGCCTTACCGCTTGGCGATACCCCAGAAGATGGTGGCTATGACGGGATTCGAACCTGTGACCCCCGCATTATGAGTGCGATGCTCTAACCAACTGAGCTACATAGCCAACAAAAGGGTTTGCGAACCAACCACTCCCACAGGAGCAGATGGCTGGGGTACTAGGATTCGAACCTAGGAATGGCGGGATCAAAACCCGCTGCCTTACCGCTTGGCGATACCCCATCCGCAGGGTGTCAAAAGATGGCTGGGGTACTAGGATTCGAACCTAGGAATGGCGGGATCAAAACCCGCTGCCTTACCGCTTGGCGATACCCCATCCGTGTCTTTCGACCACAGCTTTGAGGATAAACAGTGAATGGCTGGGGTACTAGGATTCGAACCTAGGAATGGCGGGATCAAAACCCGCTGCCTTACCGCTTGGCGATACCCCAGAAGATGGTGGCTATGACGGGATTCGAACCTGTGACCCCCGCATTATGAGTGCGATGCTCTAACCAACTGAGCTACATAGCCGACACTGTTTACCGCAGGACGGTAGCCCGTCCAACTGTGCGGGCGAATTATGCGGATCTGCCCCCCGGGCGTCAACCCCTTTTTCCCGGCGCTCATGCCGCCTGCCGAAGATTTGGCCGGGGATTTGCGCTATGGTATGAAACTTAGGCCCAAGCTGCTGAAAAAGCGCATATTTCAATCATCCGATAACCCATTTAACCCTGGAGGCCGCCATGACACGGCGTCAGTCCTGTTACCGAGTCCTGTTCGGCGGAGCGGAGCCCAGCCGCTTCTTTCCTTTATATAACGGCGTGATGGGGTTGCTGGTGCTGTTGTGCATCGGTGGCAGCTTCTGGCGTGGCCGCGGCATGGGGGAGTTGACCCTGGCCATCTTCGGCCTGTTTGCCCTGGATTACGCCCTGCGCCTGTGGAGCTGTGTGGAGCGGGACGCCTCGGCGTCACCGGGCCGGCTGCGCTGGCGCTACGCCCTGAGCCCCCTGGGGCTGCTGGATCTGCTCTCCTTTTTGCCGGGCTTCATCTCCTTGTTGTTGCCGCTGAACCTGCACTTCTTGCGTCTGGTGCGCATCCTGGTGCTGTTCAAGGTGCTGCTGCGCATGCGCACCCTGGACATCTTCCTGCGGGTGCTGCGCAAGGAGGCCCTCACCCTGCTGCTGATGATAGCCACAGTGCTGGTGCTCATTCTGATGGCGGGCATCGGCATTCTCTCGTTGGAGCAGGAGGCACAGCCCGAGATGTTTGCCAGCCTGCCGGATGCCATGTGGTGGGCCCTGGTGACCATGACGACCGTGGGCTATGGCGACATGTACCCGGTGACCCTGGGCGGACGGGTGCTGGCGGGGGCCATCATGCTGCTGGGGGTGGGGACAGTTGCCCTGCCGGCCGGTCTATTGGCCGCGGCCTTCAGTGAGGAGCTGGCCCACGAGCGGGAGGCTCGCCGCAACCGGGCGGCACGGGCCCTGCAACAGGGCCAACTGCCCTGGCGGGTACGCCGCAGCCTGCTGGTGCTCAGTCGTCATCTTCATGTGCCGCCGGAGGAGCTGCTGGCAAGCCTGACGGCCCCGGCGGCCACCCGCGAGCCGGATGCCGAGCCAGAGACGGCGCAGCAGCCGGGCACCCCCTGGGCCTATTGTCCCCACTGCGGGGAGTCGCTCCCCCCGCATGACCATGGCTGAGGTGCTGATTGGCGGGTGACGGGGTTAGGCGTCCTGGGCCTGGCCTGGATCCCGCCGGGGCGTGCGCTGGGGACGCTTCATCAGCAGCAGGCTCGCCAGTATCAGGCCTATGCCCAGCCATTGCCCCGGCCCCAGCCGTTCCCCCACCCAGAGGGTCCCCAGGCCGACGGCCACCAGGGGATTGGTAAGGGAAAGCATGCCCAGTCGCTGAGCGCCCAGCTTGTCGATGGCCCAGACCCAGATCCAGTAGGCCAGCGCCGTGTTGGCCAGGATGAGCCAGGCCAGTCCCGGCCAGGCCGGGCCGGACGGCAACGGGCTGGGGCCGGCCCCCAGCCAGGCCACCGGCAGCAGCATCAGGCCGCCCAGGGTCAGTTGCCAGGCGGTCAGCCCCAGCAGATCCTGCACCGCCCAACGCTGCATCCAGAGGGTGGACTGCGCCACCAGCAGGGTGGCGCTCAGGGCACAGGCGACGCCGATGGGGTCGAGCCCGGTACCGGGTTGCACCAGCAGCATGACCCCTGCCAGCCCCAGCAGGGCCAGCGCCAGCCAGTAGCCGCTGGGTCTCTGGCCGTAGCGCAGCCAGTTGAGGGCCATCAGGGTCAGGGGCAGGGTGGCTCCCAGGGTGCCGGCCACGGCACCGGGCAGCCGATAGGCCGCCAGAAAGAGCAGGCAGAAGAAGGCGGTGATGTTGCAAAAGGACAAGCCGATGAGCCGGCCCCAGGGCAAGGGGGGACGGCGTCGGGCCAGCAGCAACAACAGCAGGCCGGCCGGCAGGGCGCGCCAGACGGCCACCCAGAGCGGCGGCAGGTCCGTCAGGCTGAGATGGACCACGGCGTAGGTGCTGCCCCACAGCATGGGGGCCAGAGCGGCCAGCAGGAACGGCATGTTATCTCCGGTTGAAGTATCTTTATGTGAAGATATATTGTTGTGGAAGTCATTTCAGATCAAGTATCTTTTCATCAAGATAATTTTAGGGAGAGACTGACATGGATCATGTGGATCAGATCCTGGCCCAATGGGCCCGAGAGCGACCGGATCTGGATTGCAGCCCCATGGCCGTCTGGGGGCGCCTGTCCCGCATGGCGGCCCTGGCCGAGCGGGCCATCGAGCAGCCGTTCAAGGCGCTGGGCTTGTCCCGCACCGATTTTGATGTGCTGGCCACCCTGCGCCGCGCCGGCCGCCCCCTGACCCCCACCGAGCTATATCAGTCGGCCATGTTGAGCTCAGGGGCCATGACGGCCCGGCTGGACAAGCTGGAGGCCCAGGGCTGGGTGCAGCGTTCGCCCTCCAGCCAGGACAGGCGCAGCCTGGTGGTCTCCCTCACGGTGGAGGGACGGCGGCTGGCCGACGAGGCGGTGACGCGCCATGTGGCCAACGAGCAGCAGCTGCTGGCTCCTCTGAGCCCGGAGGAACAACAGCAGTTGGCCGGTTTGCTGCGCCGCTGGCTCCAGGCCCACGAGTAACGCATGGCCGGTCGGAGGCTTTTGGGGCCTCGCCTGGCTGGGGTGACCGTCTGCCCTAGAAATAGTTGGTGTGCCCCTGGCGCAGCCAGCCGTCGGCCCCGCCCCCCGTGTGGGTCTGGCTCAGTTCACCGCCCTCGGGCGTCCAGAAATAGCGCCCGCGGATCAGCAGCTCCTGGCCCTTGGCCAGCTTGGGTGTCGGCTTGCCGGCCTGGATGCGGTGGGCAATGGTCAGGTGCTGGTGGTTGAGCAGCTTGACCCGGAAGTGTTGTACCGGGTCGCCCTCTTCCTGGCTGTCGGGGGCCAGCTCGGTGATCCAGCCCACCACCACAAACGGCAGATCCTGCCCCTTGTCCCGCATGGCCCGCTCCAGCTCGCTCAGCTTGCTGGGGTGGGTGGCAGAGGTCATGGCATCCACCAGCACATCATGGGTCTGGGCTGGGGCCTGGTTCAGCCAGTTGGTTCCCAGGGCCAGCAGGCCCAGCAGCGTCAGGCCGACGAGGCCCGCCAGGTGGCGCTTCTTGATTTTCATCCGGTTCCCTCCGGTAAGCTGAGATAGGGTTGCAACAGGGTCGCCAGGCTGTGATGGCCCTGGGCGCCCACCTGACGACGCAGCAGACGTCCTTCCGGGTCCAGCAGGTAGGCCGAGGGGGTACCCTGCAGCTCATAGCGTTCGCTGCTGATGCCCAGCTGATCCCGCACCAGCGGGAAGTGCAGCTCCAGCTGCGCCTGCAGTTGGCGAATGCGTGCCACATCGGCATCCGTGTTCACCCCCACCACCACCAGGCGATCGCCGTGTTGGCGATAGAGGGCATCCAGACCGGGCAGCTCCTGCAGGCAGCCGCCACAGCTGTCGGACCAGAACACCAGATAGACATACTTGCCGCGCCATTGGGCCAGATCCACCGGCTGATCGTCCAGGGTCAGGGCGCCCAGCGGCGGGGCGGTTTCGCCCTCTTGCAGCCTGGGGGCCTCGCCACAGGCGCTGAGGAGCAGCAGCAGGCAGAGACCGGCTAATTTAAGCCACCACGGGCGCATAGGCCACCTCCTCCTGTACCAGATGACCGTGCTGCAACCGGATGACCCGATCGGCCATGGCCCCCAGCTCGGGATTGTGGGTCACCATGACGATGGTGTGGCCGGCACGGTGCAATTGCTGCAACAGCCCCAGCACCAGCTGCTCGTTCTGCTCGTCCAGGTTGCCGGTGGGTTCGTCGGCAAACAGTATCTCGGGGGCGTTCACCAGGGCACGGGCGATGCACACCCGCTGCTGCTCGCCGCCGGAGAGCTGCCGCGGCAGGTGATCCATGCGGTGCTCCAGCCCCACCTGGGCCAGCACGGCCCGTGCCGCGGCCTCGTCCACCACGCTGTGGTAGTGCTGGGCCAGCATGACGTTCTCCAAGGCGCTCAGGTAGGGGATGAGGTGAAACTGCTGGAACACCAGGCCCATGCGGTCGGCGCGAAAGCGGCGGCGCTGATCCTCGTCGAAGGAGCTGGCGTCCACGCCCCCCAGCAGCAACTGGCCGTCGCTCAGGGTGTCCATGCAGGTGAGCAGGTTCATCAGGGTGGACTTGCCGGAGCCGGAGGCCCCCATGATGGCGACAAACTCCCCCTGCCGGATCTGCAGATTGATGCCGTCCAGAGCCGTCACCTTGCCGAAGTGTTTGCTCAGTTGGCGGGTTTCGATTACCAGGCTCACGTTATTCTCCTTTGAGGACCCGGGCGGGTTCCAGGGCCAGGGCGCGCCGCACCGGCATGACGGTGGCCAGGGCGGCCACCAGCAGGCTGATGCCCAGGGTCAGGGGCAGCACGGGCCAGCGCAGGCCAATGCTGGATGAAAACACCGTCTGGCCCAGCAGCTGCGCCAGCAGGGCGCCGCCCAGCAGGCCGGCCAGGGCCGCCACCGCGGCCACCAGCAGGGTCTCGGCCAGGATCTGGCGCAGTATCGCCTGACGGCTGGCTCCCAGGGCCTTTTGCAGGGCGAACTCCCGGGCCCGTTCGCCGATGAGGGCCATCAGGGTGGTGTTCACGCACAGGGTGGAGAGCAGCAGTATCACCACGCAGATGAGGCCCATCAGCCCCTGGATCTTGAACAGCACGGCCCCCTCGTTGGCGGACACCTTGCGGATGGGCCGCACCTCCAGTGCCGGGAACTGTTGTTGCAACCGGGCGGCGATGGATTCCACTTGGCCTTGCTGGTTATCCAGGCTCAGCAGGCCGTGGCTCAGGCGATGGGGGCTGTCCAGCCAGCGCTGGGCCAAGGCCAGGTTGACGATCAGGTAGTAGTCGGTGCTGTCGCCGGACTCGACGATGCCCTTGATCACCAGATCCTGGCGCTGGCTGCCCTTCACCAGGGTGACGGTATCCCCGGGCTTGAGCTCCAGCCGCTGGGCCAGCTTCTTGCCCAGCATGGCGTGGCGCTCGTCGAAACTCACCGCCAGCCGTTCCCCCTGGATCTGCCAGTAGGGGGCCAGATCCGCCATGGACTCCAGGTTGGCGCCCATCAGCATCACGGACTCCTGCTGCAGCCGGGCCATGCCGTAGACAAAGCCGCCGGCCGCCAGCCGGCTGGCGGGGGGCAGTGCCTGATCCAGGGCCTGCCAGCTGGGTTCATCCAGTACCCGACCGGCCTGGGGACCCACGTAGAGGTTGGCGCCGAAGGTACGCAGCTCCCGACTCATCTTGGCGTCGATATCCAGGTAGATGGCCCCCAGGGCACAGATGATCACGGCCCCCACCCAGAGGGCCAGGAACATCACCAACATGCGGGAGCGCCGGGTCCAGAGGGCGCGGCTGACCAGGCGCCAGAACAGGGGATGGCTAGCGGCCATGCAGCACCTCCACCGGATAGAGGCGGGCGATCTGCCGCGCCGGGAACCAGGTGCCCAGCAGGGCGATGACCATGGAGAGCAGCACCACCACGGGCACGACGATGAGGTTGAAGGCGAGGGGGGTGCCGAACAGGCTCTGGCCTATGAGCCAGGCGCAGCCGCTGCCCGCCAGACAGCCCAGCAGGCCGCCCAACAGGCCGCACAGGGCCGCCTCGGCATAAAACAGCAGGCCGATCTGCCACAGCTCGGCGCCCAGGGCCTTCATCAGGCCGATCTCCTTGGCCCGCTCCAGCAGGTTGCTGGTCATCAGGGAGGCGATGCCCATGGCGGCGGCCAGCAGGGCCACCAGGGTCACCACCGCCAGCAGCAGCTGGATCTTCTGGATCACCACGCCTTCGGAGGCGGCCACCTGCCAGATGGGCCGCACGGCGCTGCCGGACAGGGCGTCTTCCAGCTGATGGGCGATGGAGGAGACGTAGGCGGTGCAGTACCAGAGGTCATACTCTTCGGCACTCAGGGCGTCCATGTCCTCCCGTGCCTTGCGGGACAGGCTGTTCTCCGGCACCGTCAGGGCGGAGACTCGCACCCGATCCACCTGTTGGGGGCGGCCCAGCAGCTGCTGGGCGAAGGCCAGGGGCAGCAGCAGCTGTTCATCCTCCTTGCCGCCGCTGTGCAGCAGGCCCACCAGGGTGAAGGCGTGACTGCCGGCGGGGCCGGCCAGGGTCAGCTGTTCGCCGACCTGCCAGTGCAGCCGGCTGGCCAGGGCCTGGCCCGCCAGCAGCTGGGGCTGGGCATCCTGCGGCCAGGCGCCCTGCACCTGCCAATAGGGGCTGATGCTGCGCTGACCCGTGTGGTAGTCCGGCTCGTCCGGCACGGCGATGGGCTGGTCGAAGAAGGTGCCCAGCACCGGCAGCCGCTGGCCTTGCCAGATCAGCTCGCCGTCCAGCTCGGGGGCGAAGCCCATGATGTTGTTGCGCCAGAAGATGTCCTTGATGTTGGGCAGCTCCCGTTCATCCAGGGCGTCCTGGTTGGCCAGGCTGACGGTAACCGACTCCCCCAGCAGCTGGGGCAGCAGGCTGCGGCTGGCCGGCTCGATCAGTATGTTGGCGCCGTAGCTCTTGAGCTCCCGGGCCATCTTGTCGCCGATATCCAATGACACCGCCAGCAGGGCCGAGACCAGGGTGGCCGCCAGAAAGATGGTGATGACCGCCAGCAGGCGCCGTCTGTGTTGCCGGCGCCAGGATTGCAGGATCAGACGACCGAGCATCAGGGTGCCTCCTGCTTGAGGTAGGCGGCCGGATCTGCCTCGAAGGCATCCAGGTGCGCCTGCTGGGTGAAGAAGTAGGTGTGATCCCCCACAGTGGTGCGGTGGGGCGCGTCCAGGTTGGAGAGGGTCTCGCCGCTGACGGGATCCGTCACCTGGCGGGCCACCACGGCACTGAACAGGGTGGCGCCCGGCTGCAGTGCGCTGGCCGGCAGCACCAGGGCCTCGGCGGCGCCTTCTCCCTCCAGGCGCCAGCCCTCGATGGGCACGGGGTTACAGCCACCGGCCTTGCCGATGGAGGGAATGAAGATATGCACGCCGCAGGCGACACAGATCACCTGGTTGCCTTCCTGCACATAGCCCTGATCGCCGCACAACAGGCAGGCGTCGAACACCACCCCCAGCTTGAGTTGATCCGGATAACGGTTGATGACGAAGAAACGGATCACCTTGCCTTCGTCGTTGACCCAGGCGAAGCGGTGCAGGTTGCCATCGCGCACCTGGCTCACCGGGATGCGGACCTCATCCTGGGCATTCAGCGCTACCGGCTGGGCGGCGGAGAGACCCGGCGGCTGGGAGGCCACCAGGTGCCAGTAGAGGGCGGGCAGCAGAGCCAGGGGCAGCAGGGCCAGCAGGCCGACACACCAGCGGCGGGCCTGACGGCTGGCGGCCAGGGCCTTGCGTCTGTCGTTGCCCGGGGCACTGAGGCCGAGGGCCTGACGACGGGGCCACCACCACAGGCGCAGGGCGGCCAGGGCCAGGGCGGCCAGCAGCAACAAGGCCCAGTAGGGCAGTCGTTCGCTCAGATCCATGCTCTTGGCGATGTAGCTCAGCAGGCTGCCCTGCATGGGCAGGATCTGCAGCTTGATGAGGCTAAGCAGCAAGGCACCGGAGAGGGGCAGCAGGTAGCCGGCCAGCAGCAGTCCCAGCAGCGGCCAGCGCAGGCCCGGCAGGGCCGTCACCAGGGCGCGGGCACACCAGGCCAGCAGGCCTGTGATGAGCAGGCCGCCCAGCAGGGCGCCCAGGTTCAGCAGCAAACTGGAGTTGACCACGGCGGTGGCGGTGAAATTCTGGATGCGGGGATCCCGCACAAACCACAGGCCGGCCAGGGCGGCCAGCAGCAGGGCAAAGGGCAGCAGGCCGCGCCCGGGGGCGCGCCACTGCAGCAACAGATAGAGCAGGGGCAGCATGAGCCCCGTCAGGTGCAGGGCCAGCAGCGGCCATTGTCCGGCCGGAAACTGGCTACCCAGCAGAGCCCCGGCCAGCAGGCCCAGCAACCAGGCCGGCCCAAGGCGGGCCGGCAGACGTGGGGCTGGCGTCAGGGCCAACCAGAGGGCCGGGTACAGGCCGACCAACAAGACAGCAAAGAAGAAGTAGCTCATGGGTGCTGGTCAGCCTATCTCGGTCTTACAGGCCGGCGTACTTGAAGTCGTAGCTGACTTCAAACGGCTTCCACCAGCGGCCGACACCGGTCTCGGCGTCGGTATGGCGGTGCAGACCGGCCTTTGACGGCGGCTCGATGCGGTAGGTCACCTGATAGTTACCCACCCCCATCATCTTGATGTTGGCGCCATAGTGGGGGCCATCACCGGCCACCATGGGCATGAAGGTGCCGGTCTGGGTCTTGCCGGTGTCCTTGTTGGTCAGGGTGTAGCTGATGGTCAGATAGGGGATCCACTCACCGGCGCCGAAGCCGTTGGGGTTACCTTCCACCGCATGGATATCGGCTTCCAGGTGAATGTCGGCCTGGGCGGCAGGCAGCCCCATGCCGCGGGGTTCCATGTCGATGGGCTGCAGGTAGACGGCGGCCAGCTCCATGCTGTTCAGGGTGACCGGCTCACCGGCCGGATGTTCTTCGAAGGCCATGGCCGCCGGGGCGGTCAGGATGCCGGTGCACAGCAGGGCGAGGAGGGCGCGGTTTTTCATGGGCAATTTCCTTATGTCAGTGAGTAAGTCAAAAATCAGGCGGCCACCAGGGCCCTGGTCTGCTTGAGGCGCCAGAGGGCGAACAGAGCGGCCAGCAGCAGGATGGCCTGGGGCAGCAGGGTCTCGGCGTAGGGATAGATGCCCAGCCAGCTCAGCTCCGGCACCCCGGGCAACAGGCTGGGCTGGAACAGCTTGCCTTCGATGAGCTCCAGCACCCCTTTCCCGGCGAACACGAACGCCATCAGGTACATGAAGCTGCCGGTGAAGATGAAGAAGGGCTTCAAGGGCAGACGTACCACGCTGTAGCGCATCAGCAGGTAGATAATCGCCAGGGCCAGGGCGCCCACCAGCATGCCCACCAGCACGGCTGACACCGCCACGGGCTCCTTGGCCTCCGCCAGCAGGGCGTAATAGAAGAGCACGGTCTCGGCGCCTTCCCGGTAGACGGCGAGGAAGCTGGTGAGCCAGAGCCCCCACAGGGAGCCCTTGTTCAGGGAGTGGTTGATGCGCCCCTGCAGGTAGGCCTTCCAGTGGGCGGCCTCCACCTTGGAGAGCAGCCAGTAGCTCATGCCAAACAGCATGACGACAGCGATCAGCATGGTGATGCCTTCCAGCAGCTCCCGGCTGGCGCCGGATCCGGCAAACAGCCACTGGAACAGGGCGGCGGTCACCAGGCTGGCCAGCAGTGCCATCCAGACCGACTGGCGGATCACCGGCAGCTTATCGGCCTGATCGTTCTTGATGAGGTAGGCGATGATGGCGGCGACGATGAGCAGTGCCTCCAGCCCTTCTCGCAGCAGGATCAGCAGGCTGGTGATGAACAGGCCCCAGTGACTGCTGCTGCCCTGTTGCAGGCGATCCACCCCCAGTTGCAGATCCGCCAGCAAGGTCGCATGGGTTTGCTGCAGGGCGGACTGAGGCTGACCTGCCTTCATCTGGCTGACCAAGCGGGTGAAATGGCCTTCCACCTGGGCCTTGAAGGCGCTGTCTGCGGCCCCCAGGCGATTCTCCATGCCGCTGGCCTCGAACAGATCGAAATAGGCGTCCTGCACCGCCAGCATGGCTTCGTCAGGTTGGCCGTCTTGGTATTGCACCAAGGCGGCGGTCACGGCCTGGTCAATCTGCTGGCGCACCTGGGCCCAGTCCTGCTGGGGCGCAGCGGCACTGGCCTGTTGTTCGGCTGGCGCTTGCTGATCTGCCGGCAGCGGCAGGTTGGGCAGCTGATCCCCCAGATCCTGCAGCAGGGTCGTCACCTGATAGGCCAGCTCATTGAGCTGATCCGGTTGACCGGCCAGGCTGATGAGGCGGCTGAACTGGGCGTTGATGTCGGCGGCGGCCTTGGCCGAGACACTCAGGCGCAGCTGGGTCTCCAGCTCGCTGTTCTTGAAACCGCGGTACTGGGCCTGCTGCACAGTGGCACTGGCCAGGGCAAAGTCCCCTTGTTGATAGAGCTGCAGCGCCTGGGCCAGGGTGTCATCGGTGATCTGGAACTGCTGCTGCCAGTAGGGGGCGACCTTGGCATCGTAGCCGTCGTGGGACTGCTGCGCCGTCAGGGTATGGCCCCCTTCCAGCTGCGGCAGCACATCGGTCAGCTCCTGCTTGAAGGCGGCAACCTGTTGCTGCACCTGGGGCAGCGGCGTATCGCTGCCCATCAGCTGGCGCAGGGCGGTGAACTGGGATTCCATCTCGTAGCTGCGCTGGGCGGAGAGATTGATGCGGATGGGGCCTTCCAGGTTCTCGAACACCTCGAAGTAAGCCAGCTGCACCGTCTTGCGGGCCGTCTGGCTATCCCCTTGGGCGTAGCTGGCCAGCGCCTGGTCCAGCCGTTGCTTGATATCCTGTACCCAGGCCTGATAGTGGGTGTCCGCCGCCCGCAGCGGCAAGGCCAGCCACAACGCCAGCAGGGACAACAACAGAAGCAGAGGACGACGGCTCATAATCAGAATACTAATGCAAATGGTTATCAATAAATCAATGTTAACCCTGCATGATGGCTGTCACAAGATCTGATATCGGAAAAAACGCTATCTGGCTTCGGCTGATGAGGTGTTCGCGTCTGGTTGTTTTTCGAACTTGGTGGGGGACGGCCTAAATAGCTGATCCTAATGCCGCTCCAGTTGCATAAGCCCATGTCCGCAGCCAGGGAATGGTGCGGCAT